>JAUWYG010000107.1 GCA_030615945.1 Candidatus Bipolaricaulota bacterium
GAGCTGTGGGAGAACATCCAGGCAGCGTTGGATCGGCGGTTCAAGGCCACAGGCCACAAGAACGCGTACTTTCCGCTGTTGATCCCGATGAGCTTCATTCATAAGGAAGCCGAGCATGTCGAGGGGTTCGCCCCGGAGCTGGCCGTAGTGACCCACGGTGGTGGCAAGGAACTGGAGGAGCCACTCGTCGTGCGCCCCACCTCGGAGACTATGATCGGCCACGCCTTTGCGGAGTGGATCCAGTCATACCGTGATCTGCCGCTTCTGATCAACCAGTGGTCAAACGTTGTTCGCTGGGAGAAGCGGCCACGCCTGTTCCTGCGCACGACGGAATTCTTGTGGCAGGAGGGACACACCGCCCATGCAACGAAGGAAGAGGCGCAGGAAGAGACGATGCGCATGCTGGAGATCTACGCCGACTTTGCGATAAACGAAGCGGCCATCCCTGTAATCAAGGGGTTAAAGAGCACGCAGGAGAAGTTCGCCGGGGCGGATGACTCGTATTCCATCGAGGCGATGATGGGGAACAAGTGGGCGCTCCAGTCGGGCACATCGCACAACCTGGGACAGAACTTCTCAAAAGCGTTCGACATCAAGTTCCTCGATGAAAATAACGACCTGCAGTACTGCTTCACGACCTCGTGGGGTGTGAGCACGCGCATGGTCGGCGGGATTGTCATGGCACACGGTGATGATAAAGGGTTGCGCCTGCCGCCTCGGCTGGCACCGATCCAGGTTGTGGTCATCCCGATCTTCAAAACCGACGAGCAGAAGAACCTGGTCTTGGAGACAATCGGCGGCATCCGCGAATCGCTTATTACTGCCGGGGTGCGCCTCCACGTTGACGACCGCGAGGGGTTGACCCCCGGGTTCAAGTTCAACGACTGGGAGATGCGTGGCGTGCCGCTTAGGATGGAGATCGGGCCAAGGGACGTGAAAGCTGCCACGGTGGTGCTCGTCAGGCGCGATGTGCCCGGGGTGAAGGAAAAACAGTCCGTTCAAGCGACAGAGCTTGTTTCCACCGTGAGACGCCTGCTCGATGAGATTCAGGCCAACATGCTCGCTCAAGCAACAGCGTTTCGTGACGTCAACCTGCACGAAGCCGCCTCGTATGACGATCTTAAAGAGATCGTGAAGGATGGTTGGGCGCTGATCACGCACTGTGGGACGCCCGAGTGTGGGGACCGAATCAAGGCAGAGACCAAAGCTTCGTCGCGCTGCTTCCCACTTGATTTAAACGAGGAGTGGTATCCTAAGGGAGTGACATGCTCTGCCTGTGGCAAGCCGGCACAGGGGAGAGCCTACTTTGCACGGGCGTATTGAGGATTCCATGGGGAGCGACCGAACAGCATAAAGGAGATAGCATGGGCAACAATGAACGGCGAGTCGAGGGTCTGGCACGACGACTCAACTCCCACGGAATCGACGTATTGGCCTTACTTCCTGGGGCCAATTTTACCTACTACACGGGGCTTTCTAAGGGCTTGAGCGAGCGGCCGACCGTCGCCTTCTTCTCCATTAACAGGCGGCCGGCGTTCATCGTGCCCTCCTTCGAGCTATCTGCCACAAAGCAGCTTCTCTCCTACGATGTGGTTTTTTTCGTCTACACCGATGAGGAGGGATATGAAGGAGCCTTCCAGCGTGCCAGCGATACCCTGGGACTGGCCGGTAAACAAATCGGGGTAGAGTATCAAAGCATGCGCCTGTTGGAACTGCGCCAGATCGAAAAGAGCGTGCCCGGTTGTGTCATAAAGGAGGCCGATGCCCTATTGACCGAGTCTCGCATGGTCAAAGACGATGGTGAACTTGAGGCCATGCGCGAGGCGATACGCATCACCGAAGCAGCACTCCGCTTGACGATCGACCAAGTGCGGCCCGGGCAGACCGAGCTTGAGGTTCAGAACATCCTACACGCGGAGATGCTCCGCGCTGGCGCGCGTGGTTTGGGTTTTGATCCGCTCATCCTGTCTGGTCCACGTGCGGCGCTGCCGCATGCCACAGCGGCGGACCGGGCTATCCAGTTGGGTGACTGTTTGCTCTTCGATTTCGGAGCAAAGTACGAAAGCTACACGGCGGACATCACCCGTACCTTCTCGATCGGTACGGAGAACCCCGAATGGAAGGAGATCTACGAGGTAGTGAAGGAGGCAAACGCCGCAGCGCGTCGTCTCGCCAGGCCGAACGTCAAGGCGCAAGACGTCGACCACGCTGCCCGGGAGGTCATCGAAAAGGCTGGCTACGGCGAGTATTTCACCCACCGTACCGGACACGGCCTGGGACTGGAAGTCCATGAACCGCCGTATATCGTTGAGGGAAACAAGGTTCCCTTACAACCGGGGATGACCTTTACCATCGAACCGGGGATCTACATCTCGGGCAGGTACGGCGTCCGTATCGAGGATGATGTTGTCATCACTAAAGACGGATGCGAGAGTCTAACGACCTTTCCGCGGGAGCTGATCGTTATCTAGACACAGCCAGACCCTGTATGAGGGGCGCGCGCTTGCCTGATGGTCCTCATCGACGAATAAGCGATGTTTCGGGGGCGCCTATCAGCAAGATAGGCCTAAGGGCAGACAAGGCGTAAGAGGTTTAACCCTCCACGGAATCTATCCAGAAAACCTGTGGGTGATGTCGAGTGGAGCCGGATTTTGCAGCGCTAGTCAAGCAGTTCAAGTTCGAGGGCGCTTTCCTGGAAGCAAATCCCTGTGGGTTCGGCCACATCAACGACACGTACGCTGTTCGTTTCAGAAAAGCAAACGGCGCGGTCCACCGCTACATCCTCCAGCGGATAAACCACAACGTCTTCAAGAACCCAGAAGCGCTCATGCAAAACATCGAACGGGTGACGAGCCACCTAAAAAAGAGGATCATCGCAGCCGGCGGCGATCCAGAACGGGAAACGCTGAACCTCATTCCCACAGCGGAGGGAAAGGCTTTCTATAGAGCACCCGATGGCGACTACTGGCGAGCCTATACCTTTATAGAAGGGGCACAAACATACCGGGCGGTGGAACGCCTGGACCACGTTTACAGCGTGGCGAAGGCATTCGGCAATTTTCAAAAGCTTCTCAGCGATCTTCCGGCAGGAGAGCTTCATGAAACCATACCGAATTTTCACCATACCGGGAAGCGTTTCGAGACTCTCGTTGAGGCAGTCGAAAGGGACGTCAAGAATCGCGCCCGTTTCGTTAGGCCGGAAATCGAGTTCGTAGAGGAAAGGGCCGGGGAAACGTCGGTCTTGGTCGATCTGCTTGAACAGGGCAGACTGCCCGAGCGCGTCACGCACAACGACACCAAATTCAACAACGTCATGATCGATAATGAGACAGGGGAAGGCATCTGCGTAATCGACCTCGATACGGTGATGCCTGGACTATCCTTGTACGACTTTGGCGACGCTGTACGCTCCGCAGCCAACCCGGCCGCCGAGGATGAACAAGACCTCTCAATAGTACGTATCGATCTTGAGATCCTTGATCGTTTTGCTCACGGGTATCTGGATATCGCTCGTGACTTCCTGACGTCTGTAGAGCTGGATCACCTGCTCTTCGCGGCAAAGCTCATGACACTTGAATGCGGCATGCGGTTTCTGACCGACTACCTTGAAGGTGATGTTTATTACAAAGTGTGGAGGGAAGCCCATAACCTGGACAGGTGCCGCGTCCACTTCAAGCTGGTAGAAGACATGGAAGTGAAAGTCGACCAGATGGTGAGAATCGTCGCGAGGTCCAGGTAGCAAACCTGCCAGCAAACAGCGGTCGTAGGACACTAGCCCTGACATAGCCAAAGCTAGTATTGGTATAAGAAATCCCGCTCTGGAGAAGTCAAGACACAAGGTCTGACCCCGACGTTCGCCGCCCATTCCTCGTCGTGGTAGCGTACGTAGCGTGAATCGATCCCCGCCCACGCGCATCGCACAACCGTCATACCTACCATCCTTTCGTCGTTCTCTTTTGCGGGTTTTTCCTATCTTAGTCGCTCGCTCTGTGAAACGCGACCCAAGACAGCATCGCTCGTAAGGCAAGGTCGCATTTTCCCAGGTCGCTTTACCTATGGTAGGATAACAAGAGAAGGAGGTGGTGGGATGGCAGATCTGATCATCCGCGATATGGAAGAAGAGGACGAGCAGTGCGTAGGGACGTGCACCCATGTGAACGAGTCAGACGAGATCGATGCCTGCGCAAGGCAACGGCTCCCGTGGCTCAAGAAGATGTACGCGAAAGGGCTGCGGGTCAAGGTCGCGCTCCTTGGGGATAAACAGGTCGGGTTCCTCTACCTTGTGCCGATAGAGGTCTCTCCGTGGGGTCCTCTGGGAGAGGGGCTGATGGTCATCCCGTGTCTCGTTGTGACAGAGTCGGCAAAGCACAAAGGGATCGGTAGAGCCTTGTTGAAAGAGGCGGAAGAAGAGACCAAACGCCAGGGGCGAAAGGGTCTCGTCACGCCTGCTTATACCCATGATTTCTGGTTCATGCCGGCTGGGTTCTTCGAGGCTTGCGGTTTCTTGGCAGTAAAGAGGAGGGGACAAGAGGTTC
>JAUWYG010000166.1 GCA_030615945.1 Candidatus Bipolaricaulota bacterium
CCTGGGCATCTGCATCGATGTCGGCCATGCTCACCTTGCAAAGGACGCTGGCCGTCAGCCGATCCGTAACTATCTCGAGCGTTATCGCGGTCAACTTATCCATCTGCACCTGCATGACAACCTACAAGACGAAGATGATCACCGCCTCCCTGGCGAGGGATCGATTGACTGGTCGGATTTATTAAGAACGCTTGGTGCGATTGGCTATGAAGGTCCTGCTGTGTTAGAGCTTCACTCCGCGGGTGATCCGCTCACAGCGCTTAAAAAAGGGCATGGGTTTTTGTACGCTTTGGTTTGAGGAGATGTCCTAGTCTCCTGTCTTTTTCCTGCGTGCGTAGGGTCTCATGTTTCACCAGGTCTTATATCGGTGGTGACCTTCTTGAGAAAACCGACTAATTTGGTATGCTTTTAGCTGGTGAGAGAAAAGAAAATGGACAAGCGTATCTACCTTGATAATAGTGCAACGACTCCCGTAGCAGCCGAGGTCCTTGCGGCGATGACCCCCTACTTTTGCGAAGCGTATGGGAACGCCTCGAGCTTGCACGCCTCCGGGAGAGTAGCACGAGAGGCGATCGAAGAGGGGCGTGTGGAGATCGCCGCGGCTCTGGGAGTCTCACCGTCCGAAATCGTATTCACCAGCGGAGCGACAGAAGCGAACAACCTCGCAATCATTGGGATAGCCTTTGCGCATCGGGACAAGGGGCATATTATTACCTCCAAGATCGAGCACCACTCCGTTCTCCATCCCTGCCAGTGGTTGGAGGACCAAGGGTACGAGGTAACCACCCTTGACGTCGATGCAACAGGGCAGATCGATCTTTCGCAACTGAAAGATGCGATCCGCGAAGACACATTCCTTGTTTCGATCATGGCTGGAAATAACGAGATTGGAACACTCCAGCCAGTGGAAGAGATCAGCACAATCTGCCGGGAGCGAGGAGCCGCCTTCCACACCGATGCAGTGCAGGCCTACGGAAAGGTACAACTTCCCATGGGGTCGATTGACCTGCTCTCAGTTTCCGCCCACAAGCTACATGGTCCTAAAGGGGTAGGGTTCCTCATGGTGCGAAAAGCTGTTGCCCTTACCCCACTCTTCCACGGCGGAGGCCACGAAGGAGGACGCCGCAGCGGCACAGAGAACACGCCGGGAATTGTCGGTCTTGCGGCGGCGTCTTCACTTGCTTTTAAGGAGATGGAGGAGACTACCGCGCGGATGCGAAGGTTTAAGAGACGGCTGATCGCGGCCATTAATGCCATTCCAGGGACGAGGTTGAACGGGCATGAAACCGATAGCCTGCCGCATATTGTCAATGTCAGCTTCCAGGGGATCGAGGGTGAGAGTCTGGTGATGAAGCTCGACGAGCACGGGATCGAAACCTCAACTGGCTCAGCCTGCTCCTCCCCCACCCTGGAACCGAGCTATGTCCTCCTGGCGATCGGCGTTCCGATCTCCATGGCGCACGGGAGCCTCCGCATCAGCACTGGACGCCAGACGACCGAACAGGACGTCGATACATTCCTTGATATCCTTCCCCGTGTCGTTGAAGAGCTACGTGCCATTTCCCCATTCAAGGTAGGTGAATGAAGGTGTACACAGAGAAGGTGATTGAACACTTTCGCCATCCGCATAACATGGGAAAGCTTCGTGATTACTCCGCCGTTGGCAAGGTGGGAAACATCATCTGTGGCGATGTGATGTGGCTCTACATCAAGGTCGACAAAGACCCTAAGGGACGCGATATTATCTCCGATATCTCCTGGGAGACATTTGGTTGCACGGCCGCCATCGCTACCTCGTCGATGATCTCAGAGATGGCCAAGGGGAAGACGCTTAAAGAAGCGATTGCGATTACCAATAAGAACGTAGCCGACGAGTTGGATGGGCTTCCCCCGATAAAGATGCATTGTTCCGCGCTTGCGGCGGATGCGTTAAACGAGGCGATATACGAATACCTCACCCAGAACCAACAGGAGATCCCCGATGCGCTCAAACGGCGGCACGAACGGATCGCAAAGGAGATGGCCTCTCTCGAGGAGCGCTACCAAGCCTTCTTCGCGAAGGAGCAGGTGGCAAACGAGGCTAAATCAGTGAGTAGGGAGGAATATACGCCTGACTAAAAAGTCAGGTTACGGGTTGATCGCTCTCCTAGAGCTTGCGAGGATTCCTCTCTTAACACCGCTTTCCGCC
>JAUWYG010000123.1 GCA_030615945.1 Candidatus Bipolaricaulota bacterium
CAATCCCGGCGTAAAGCGTTTTACCAAGAACATCCTCTTCGATGAGAAGATCGGCGGGACGATCCATCTCGCCTTGGGGAAAGGGTATCCTGAGACGGGGAGTAAGAACAGCTCGGCGATTCACTGGGACATGGTCTGCGACCTGCGGCATGGCGGAACGGTCCATGTGGACGATGTACTGTTCCTTAAGGACGGGAAGATCTTAATCTAGCAGTGACCTGGCTCAAACTGGGCCTGTCTTAGTTATGACCAAGGCTGGCAAGGTCCTGCACCCTTCATATGCACAAGGTCAAGCAGCGGATGAATGTGAGGGAAATGCTGACTAGGCCCCATCGCATCGCGAAATGGACGTTTATCCTCGTTAACCTTATTGGATACTGGGGCCTCCTTCCCTGGCTTCTCGGCGTGGCTGCTACGAAGATCGACCGAGTGTTTAAACTTCCTTTGCTTCCAGTAGGTGCAGGACTCGGTATTGGGTACCTATCCCTGGCAATTGGGGTAGGTGCCTCACTTTGGATCGCGGTCGCCCTGTATCTAAGAGGGGGCGGATTTCCGATCGCGCTTCTTCCCCCATCCCGGCTTGTCCGTGAGGGGCCGTATTGCCTCTCCCGCCATCCACTCTACCTTTCCTTTACCATTTATCTATTTGGGTGGGCAATGATCGCCCGTTCGATCGGATTTCTTGCCGTGGTCTTACCTGGTTTCGCCCTCGTCTGGAGCATATATGCCTTGCTACATGAGGAACGGGTGCTTGCGCGCCGTTTTGGAGAGGAATACCACGCTTACAGGAAAGCCACCCCATTCTTCTTTCGTCTCGGCCGGGCGCGCTCTGGTCCAGGGGTGCTGTTCTGCATGATCTACCTTCTCGCCAAGCCCCTCATATGGCTGTTTTTTCCCATTGAGGTAACGGGACAAGAGCATCTGGGAAAAACAGGTCCGGCAGTGGTCATCGCAAACCACGCATGTTATCTTGATCCGGTCTTTCTCACTGCTTCAAGCAACCGATACATCCGCTTTCTCACCACAGCGGAGATGATGCGAACGCCCCTTGGCAGGTGGCTCTTCACGCGCTTTGGCTCGATCCCGATCCACCGCTACGCGAGCGATCCCGGCGCGGTCCGCAAGCTTTTGTCTGCCCTCAAGCAAGGGGAGATCGTGGGCATCTTCCCGGAAGGGGAACGCTCCTGGGATGGAGATCCCCTTCCTGTTTTGGAGACGGTCAAGAAGTTCCTCGCAAAGCTCGATGTCCCAATCTTTCCAGTCAGAATTGAAGGAAGCTATGCCATCTATCCCCGGTGGGCCAAGTTTCCACTCCCTGGACCGATCAAGGTCCGATTCTTCGCACCGATCAATCCTCCATTTTCCTTAAAAGGCATCACATCCGCGCTTAAGCTGATCGCTGTACGAAGCGATGGCAAGACCTTGCTTTCTCGTTCCCCGGCTGGGATCGAGCGGCTCCTGTGGGCCTGTCCAAGCTGTCATTCAATCGGGACGATCTTCACTCAGAGACGGGAGATCCACTGCGGGAACTGCCATGCGTCTTGGACGATCGATCGTCGATTGAGAATGCGAGGAACCGACGGTAAGAGCATCCCTCTAGCAGAGTTGGCCGCACCACTAAAGGAAGAGAGGATATTTCAAGGGCAGGAGGCCCTCACCTCCCGTGGTCATGTCGAGCTTCTTCAAGGAGGGAAGGTGCTCCAACGCATCGCCTCGGGCGAGGCACGCTACCAGGAGGAAAAGTTGCATGTCGGTGCGACCTCCCTCGTATTGGAGAATATCCGCTCCCTCACCATCGAGGGAAACAATCGCCTCGACATCGGCCTGGAAAAGGGGCGCCGGCTGCGGCTGCGTTTTAAGAGCGATAGTCCGCTTAAGTGGCAGAGGTTCCTGCAGATGAAGTTGGGCACCAACGCTTAAAACAAGGATTCAGAAGAAACAGGGGAGCCGGTCTGATACTGCTGCCTCCGCGATCGGTTTGCCCCACGGCCCAAGACAGCGGTGGTCTTTGCGATCGTAGCGCCCGAATAAGACTGCGTTTCCCGCTTTGCATCCACCGTTACAGATATCGGCGTAGCCACACTTTCTACACTCCGCGGGTAGCGATTGAAACTGGATGAACTGAGGCACGTTGAACCGGTTTCCCATGATCTCCCAGATCGATTCCTCCTTGATGTTTCCAAGCGGGATGTCGGAAATGAATGGACAGGGGGTCACCGTGCCATCCACCTTGACCGTGAACACGAAGTACCCTCCGGAGCAGGCCGAGCCGACCAGTATGCAGAAATTTCGGACGAAACGGGCGTGCGGCGCGTTCTCCTCACGTAGGATCCATTGTTTGACCGCTGCCCACTGTTCGTTGTCAGGGATGAGTGGATCGTCCTTCGTCTGAGGGATGTACTGGTAGAAGACGGCGTGCACTCCAAGCTGCCCTCTTGCAAACGCGTAGATCTCCTTGACTCGACCTATATTTGCGCGGTGGATCGCGGTGAAGGTGTAAACCTCGACGCCAGCCTCCTTGAAGCATCTAATCCCGCTTGTAGTCTTTCGCCAGGCACCATCCACACCGACAAACGCGTCATGCTCCTTCTCATCGCACGAGACCAGGTTGATAAGCACGGCGTCCAGGCCAGCGCTGCGAAGCTCCCCCGCCCTCCTTTGATCAGCGCCCAGGGCGTTTGTATAGAGGACAACCTGTGGAACATTGGCCTCCTCCTTGGCATAGCGGATGATCTCAGCCAGATCGTCCCGCAGAAGCGGCTCCCCGCCGAGGATCTCCAGGCGCGTTCCCACCCCCGCGATCTCATCGAGCAACCGCTTGATATCGGGCATTGGGAGTATGTCATTCCCTTTTTTAACATAACACATCGGACAGGAGAGACCGCAGGCATTGTTCACCTCAAGCTTAACCGACCACAGGACCCCTCCTACCAGATGGCGTAGAGTTTGCCGGAAAGCACGTGAAGCAAGCGAACCCACAGGAAGCCGGTCAACCACTCCGAGGATCGGGTCCTGTAAACGAAGCGCAAGCCGTGTCTTTAACCGCGGGAACCGGTCGAGTGCAGTTCGTCTTAACCGAATAAGTGGCCTCGCCCTTTCAGTTATTCCTTCCAACGTTTTAAGCTCCTTTACAGCCTGTTACCTACATCTACTCTTGCCGCTTCATTTCAAGCCGAAGCCTTGGTCCTAATCATTGTACCGGATCGCGCGATCAGTGATCAGCTTCCAGTAGATCATGGGGTTGGCTTTTGGCTGATCGCTGACGGCTGACAGCTGATAGCTTGTTTATCCCTGATTACTGATGGCTGACCGCTGTGCACAGAGAAGATCCTGCAACGGCCTTCTTAGGAAACGGTATCCAAGTTGACAGGCACCTTTCCTTCTCCTACGATGAAAATACTATGAAACGGTTCCATAAAGTGATCTGCGTTCTGTTGGTGGTCCTAATTCCTTGCCTATCAGTCATTGGGAATGACCTTCCCGCGGACAAGGTGGAGCACGTGCGAACAGGAATGACGATCGGGGGAGCGGTTCTCGGTCTGGCGATTGGGATCCCTTCTGTGCTTGACCTAATTCCTGAAGGCACGCCTCTCTCCGACTCTCTCCTCGTCGCTATTCCGGTTGTCGCTACGACCATAGCTACCGGAGCCCTCGCTAGCCGATGGATTGCCGATGCAACGCTTAAACTCTCACCCTCGCTCCTCCTATCCCCAATCGTTGGGGCTGGGTTAGGGATGATCGGAAGCGCAGTTGCCGGAGGGGTCAGTTTCGCGCTCGGAATGGGACTAGCAATCCCCATCGTCCATGTGGATGTGGGGGATTTCACCTACCCCCAAGCGATCGGGATGGGCTTTCTCGCGGGAGCAGTGTGGGGCGGGATCGCAGGGATCCCGGCAGGGGCACTGGCTGTGCCGATCATCTCGCTTTATATGGGGTTCTAACAGATATCGAAGTAGTGCCATGGAGCAAATCGAACAGCCAAGAACGAACAAGCCTCACTCCCTACCTGTCGTCCCTTCAGTGTCAGGATCTTGCGGGATGGCAACGCTGCTGGACGGAGTGGCCTCCTCAAGCTTCTGGTTGGCTTCCGGCGCCAGGATTGCGGATAAATGGGGTCA
>JAUWYG010000082.1 GCA_030615945.1 Candidatus Bipolaricaulota bacterium
CTAAGGAGAGGAGTATCAACTCGCGGGTCACGCGCCCCCAAGCAAGGCTGAGTGCGGCAAACCCGAAGTGGACAAGCGGAAGGAGTGCGACCATCATGGTATTCGTTCACCTTCGATCTCATGTTCGATCCGCTGCGAGTCAGTAGTGTGATAACGCTCGACAAGCAGCATAACAAAGACCAGTGCTAAGGCAAGGATGGCAAAATTGATCACAATGGCAGAGAGGACAAGAGCGTGGGGAAGAGGATCAACGTAGGGGGCGCTCGCTTGGGAATGAACGATCGGCGCGACTCCGTCCACCCGAGCGTTGAGCGAGACAAGACAGAGGATCGTGCTCCCGTTCACCAGCCCCAAGGCAAGAAGTTTGATGACAAGATCGCGGCGGAGGATCAACCCAAGGAGACCGATCCCGAACAGAACGATGGCGATCGTCACCCCATTGATGGCCCCCATCAGATCTCTCCTCGGTGGCGAACGAAGGAGTAGATGACGACCCACGTGCCGATGAATACCTTTATGCCGATCAACGCGTTGTAGATCAGGATCGAACCACCGCTTGCAAGGCTCCCCAGCCTCCCACGGGGAAGGAGGTCAGTGAAGGGGAGCCTACCGAGGAGAACTGGAATAAGCACAAGGAGGAGGATGGCGAGGAGGATCTCCCATTCGAATCGCTCAAGAGCCGCCTCATGGAATCGCCGAGCTACGACATCGGCCCCGAGAGCGACCGCACACAGAAGCAGGCCGGTCCCCGCGACGGTCCCGCCGCCGAACCCACCGCCAGGGGAGAGGTGACCAAACAGGACGAGGTAGATCCCGAGAAGAAGGATCGGCGGGAAGAGAAGGTCGGCTGCGGTGCGGATGACCTGCGATTCGGGGATGCGCGCAATCTCCTCTTCGCTTCCTTTCTGTTCGGCGAGGTAGAAACGGACCCCGAGAACGGCGACCGAGAAAACAAGGAGCTCAAAGAGGGTATCGAAGAGGCGGTAGTTGAGATAGATTGCGGAAACGAGGTTCGCCGCGCCCGTATCGATCGCCCCACGCTCGATGTAAGCCGCACCGGCTTCCTCCCTCGCGCCGCGGTATTCGAACATCATCATGAGGAGCGCACAGAAACAGATAACAAGGGCCGAAGCGGTGATGATCATGTAAAGCGATGACCGCCTCATAAGAAGTATCTCCTTATCATCTCACTCAATTCTCCGCTTTGGCGCAAGCGATCGAGGTGGGCGTTGAGACGCTTGTGGAGTTCCTCTCTATCAGGGGAAAGTAAAAAGATGTAAGAGAAGGAATCCGGGAGTCGCTCGACAGCGTATCCGGAGAGATCGAGGCGGGAGACGGCGATGAATCGCGCCAGGTCGAGAGTGTATGCCCGTTTCTCCTGGGCACGGATTGCCTCCAGTACATCCGAGAAATAGATCCATTCTGTCTCTTGAGCTTGTTTTGGTTCTGCCGCGTCTTCCCTTGTAAGGTGGAATAGGCCGGTCGGAAGGTGCCCTTGGGTCGCCAGAAGCCGGTCCCCCGCATCCACGTGGACGATCCCCCCTGCGGCGATGTCGGCCTCCCCGCGCAGAAGGGCCCCCTTCAGCTCATGGCGGGGGAGAAAACGGATCACAAGGTCAAGCCCGAGATGTTTGGAAAATGAAACGAGGATCTCCTGCTCCAGGCCAGTGATTCGATCTCCTTCGCGCTCTAAGAGGCCCGGCGCTTCGTCTCCCACGATCACCAAGCGACCGGTCTTGCGGATCGCAAGCACGTAGATAAATGTGACAAGTGCAGCGCCGATCGCTGCCTCGGTGATCGCCACATCCGGCGCGTGGAGAAGAAGGTAGACGGCCGAAAGGATCAAGCTGAACATCCCCATCCCGATCACCGCTGCAAGGCGGCGTTTGCGTGTCAGCGCAAACACCGCGATCAACGGAAGGAACATAAGGAGGGTGGTGCGGGCGATCACTTTTCCTCCTCCTGGCTGGTGTGTCGCTGGGTGAAAGCGCTCTTGGCAATGCTGTGGGTCACGATCGGGTTGGTCAATAGGAGAAGGAGCAGGAGGAGAACAAGAACAGGGTCGTGCCTCTCGAACCCGCCACGGACGATGAGACCCAAAAGAACGAGGCCGAGCCCGGCATTGTCCGAGACACCGCTCGCCTGTAAGCGCGAGTAAACATCCTGGAAGCGAAGAATCCCCAGCGTTCCAATGGCCACAAAAACAAGTCCAAAGCTGATGAGGATCTTGGCGATCATCGATATCCCTCCCCTCTTTCCATGAACCTGGCAAGGATCACTACCCCAAGGAAACTCAAAGCGGCGTACACAATCGCTACATCAAGGTAGATCTGCTGCTTTGAGACAATCGCGACAATCGCGAGGAGTACCACTACCCTATTCGATGCAGAATTGTAGGCAAGGAGCCGGTCCCACGACGTCGGACCGCCGAATAGGCGGTACAAAACGGCGACGATAGAAAGTAAAAGAACGGCTTCAACGAGGTGCATCTACCCCCCTCTCGAAAATGGGAAGGAGTGTCCTTTCAAGCGATTCCTTGATCGTACGCCAATCGCCAGCGCTCCCCTTCGCCCGCAGCCAGTGGATGTAGAGGAGATCACCTTCCAACAGGAGCGAGATCGTAGACGGAGTGAGGGTGATCGAATTCAGAAGAATAAACTGACCAAACGGATTGTTTATCCGGATGGGAAGTGCGACAATTCGCCCCTCTTGCCTCCCCAGGAGAATCAATCGGCAGGTGTGCATCGTCGAGAGCACGAAACGAACAAGCAGTGTGGCGAAAAAGACGATGAGTCGGTGGGGGCGATACAGGAGCGAGAAAGAGAGAGGATTGAGCGACGGAAACAGGTGTCGCTTGACCACGGTAACCCCTCCCGCGGCCACAACGCCGATAAGAAGAACATAAGGATCGGTGCTTCGAGTAAAAACAATCCACAGTAGCACCAGCACTAGAAAGCTAAGGACCATTTCCCCTCCCTCTACATGATGTCAAGAAATGGTGTTTTGGACAAGCTATGGAGAGCTGGTAACGGATAAACAAGATAAGATCTTACTTCTGATCATGATTAGGCAATCAGAAAGGAAGCGTCAACCCGTAGAAGGATAGGCCAGAGCTAAATCATTTGTAAAGGTTTGCCGCGCACTTCATGCAGCAAGTCCCTCTTATTCCTCAATCCACATCCTAATGTTATCAAAGTAAGCATTGCACGCCTCAGCGTGGCTTTCGTCACCCAAGAGGATCAACCAATCACTTGAATCCGTGAACGATTCAAAGATCGCTCCAAAAGCGTAGCACACATCGTTTACATAGAAGCGATACCCCTCACTGGAGAAGACAAACTTGTAGGTGTACCACAGATAGACTCCCGGCTTGAACGAGAGGGGATGACCAACATCCCCTCCATACTTATCCGGCTCCCGGAGGTACGCCCCTTCGCCTGCGCTGGTGTAGACAAAATAAGGCAAGGAGCCTGCGAGCGAGTCAAGCGACTTGCGACCGGGGAAGATAAAAAAGGTGTGGGCGTCCTGAGTGTGGCTTGTCATCACCTGGCAGGAGATGACAAGCCTCTGGCCAAAGCGTAGTGGAGGAACTTTGACCGCAGTGGTACGACGATGCCAGCGGTCCATCCCGCTATCGATATGAAGGACGAACCCGTGCACACCTGAGAGGTTCTCGATCTTGCCTTCCGTAGTGCTCGCCCATGCCGGATCGAGTTCCCATTCCGCAAGCGCCTGGGTTCCGCTTGAAAAATCCTCAAAGAAGATCTGGCTTCCACTTCGCAGGTAGACAAGGATCTCATCGCTCACCCACGCGCTTCGTCCGCCGGCATCCTTCACATACAGCGTCACCAGATAGCGCCCTGGCTCAGTGTAAATGTGACTTGCTTCCCGACCGGAAGCAACCTCCCCATTTTCAAACTCCCAGGTGTAAGAGACTATCGACTGCCCACTGTAAGAGGACGAAGCGTCAAACGTCACCGTCTCCCCGGCGTAGATTACTACGGGAGTCACCTCAAAGCGCGCCACCGGAGAGGGGTTAAGTAGGGCGCACCCGCAAAGAAGGACAGCCAGCCCCAATAACAAGCCGAGCGCCAATTCGCTTCGCATTCTCATCGCTTCAGCCAACCTCGATCAGGCGATCTTTGGGCAAACTTGTCAAGACTTCGCTGCCGTTCTTTGTCACTACCAGCAAATCCTCTATTCTCACCCCACCAAACCCGGGAAGATAGACCCCCGGTTCCATCGTGACCACCATCCATGGCTCTAACGTGTCCTCGCTCAGGGGAGAGAGAAGAGGCCCCTCGTGCACCTCTAGACCAACTCCATGGCCGAGGCCGTGGCCGAAGTGCTCCTTGTGTCCGGCCTGCGCGATCACGTCTCTGGCGATGGTGTCAACCGCCACCCCGCTTGCCCCAGCTCTAATTGCCTTTATCCCCGCTTGATTTGCGCGCAGGACAAGGTCGTAGATCTCCCGCGCTTGTGGCAACACTTCTTTCACCGCGAAGACGCGCGTCATATCAGAGCAGTAACCATCAAGCTGCGCGCCAATATCGAATAGAAGAAGATCCCCCTGCCGAAGCGTTCGCTCTCCGGGCTGGTAATGTGGGAGTGCACTATTCTCCCCGGCGGCGACGATCAGGTCGAAGGCGACCTTCTCCGCTCCACTCTTCCGCATGATGACCTCCAGCCGCAAGGCAAGCTCTCGCTCGCTCACCCCGATCTTGATCTCACCTAAAAGCGCGGTGAGCGATGCCTCGGCGAGCCGGGTTGCCTCCCTAATCCGTGCAATCTCCTCAGGATCCTTCAGCCTTCGCAAAGCCATCACCGGATCCTCCACGGCGATGATCTCCCCACCGAACAACTCATGCAGCTTCTCTACTACGTAGTGGGTCATTCTCTTGGAGGAAACTGCAACCCGTTTGAGCTTCCTCGCCTTGAGCATGGCCGCAACTTCCTTAAGGTAGTCCCCTTTCATCTCTTTGACTGGAAGTCTGGGAACCTCACGGCTGGCCTGCTCTGTGTACCGGGAGTCAGTCATAAGGGACGTCCCCCCCGTCGACAAGAGGAGCGCTCCCTCGCCGGTAAATCCGGTAAGGTAGAACATGCTCACGCTGTCTGAGCCCTCTAGGTTGACGATGAGGAACTCATCGGCATCGAGGCTTTCGAGTAACGCATCGCGTCGTTTATCGTAGTCGATCATCTCTCTCCTTACTGGCGAAAGCCATAAAAACCGTCTCCTTCATCATCAAATGATCATACTCCCTCTAGAAGCGCCTTGTCAATAACGGATAGGGGCGCTACAATCTCGTTTCTATGGCTCAATTGGACGATTTACGTAAGCAGATAAGCCTCGTGGAGAGCGACCTTGATGAGCGGCTCTTAGGCCTCACCGATCAACAGACACTAGAGACGTTCCGGATCGAATTCCTCGGCCGCAAAGGGCGTATCGCGCGGTTGTTCAAGGCCCTCGGAGAGCTTGACGCTGATGCGCGGGCTGAAGCGGGAAGGCTCCTGAACGCTCTTAAGGACCACGCTAACACCGCCTTTGATAAGTGTCGGGACAAGCTTCAGATCGTGACCTTGGAAGAGAGAATCACCAAAGAGAAGGTCGATCTTACACTCCCCGGTGTCTACCACTCCCTTGGCCACCTTCATCTTCTTACCCAGGTACAACAAGAGATCGAGTCGATCTTCCTGCGCATGGGGTTCGACGTTGCCACTGGACCAGAGATCGAAAGCGAGTACTACAACTTCGAGGCACTTAACATTCCCGAAGATCATCCGGCTCGCGAGGAGTGGGATTCGTTCTATATCGACGACTCGCATCTGTTGCGCCCCCACACCTCTCCGGTGCAGATCCGGGTGATGGAACAAACCGACCCTCCGGTGCGGATCATCTGCCCCGGCCGCTGCTACCGCCGCGATACGCAGGATGCCACCCATTCCCCGGTCTTCCACCAAGTTGAACTGTTGTGGGTGGAGGAGGGGCTCTCCCTTGCCAACCTGAAGTATGTGCTCGAGCTGTTTGTACGCGAGTTCTTCGGCGAGGGGTACGAGATGCGCCTGTCGGGTGACTTCTTCCCGTTCACCGAGCCCTCGGTGCAGGTACACATGCGCTCCCGTGGATCGTCGGACTGGCTGGAGTTGGGGGGAGCAGGGATGGTCGACCCGGCCGTTCTCTCCCAGGTCGGCTACGATCCAGAGCAAGTAAGCGGGTTCGCATTCGGATTTGGGGTCGAGCGGATGGCGATGCTCCGCTACGGGAT
>JAUWYG010000095.1 GCA_030615945.1 Candidatus Bipolaricaulota bacterium
TTCGATGGTCAGTGCCGTCACCGGCTTGAACGAGGCGTTATTGCCTACAAGCGTAATGTCCGTCCCATGTAGCGTCGTTACGACCTTGAGCCCTAGTTCTGCTGTGATCTGCCTTGCCAACATTGCCGCCGCCCCGAATGGAATGGCATAATGGACGTGGAGGATCTCGAGGTGCTTCATACGCGTCACCTCGGCCATCTTCGAGGCCAGGGCCAAGGTATAAGGAAAGTGCTTGAGCAGTGGGTACTCCTCGATCTCGACCTCGTAGAAGCTAACGCGTGGCGGCAGATCCGTCAGCCGAAGTGGTGCCGCGTAACTGATGAATGCTACCTCATGTCCTCTTTCCGCTAAGTGCTTACCCAGTTCGGTAGCGATGACCCCGCTTCCTCCGTGCGACGGATAGCACGAGATACCAATCCGCATACTTCCTCCTCAGAACGACGAGAATTGCAATTCCAACGGGTCCTCAACCTCCAACGATCCACGAATCAGAAAGCCTTCTCCATACCTCTTGCCAATACGTGACCCATAGTACGCCATCCTGCTTCGGATCAACCAGTCGATCTCGTGCGAGGTGAGCTGGGTGGGTGGATCGGTCGACGCGTCCAGGTTAAACTGAGTCGCGTAGGCACGGATCGCGGACATCTTCTGCTCAAATTGCGCTGTGATATCGACAATAAATGACGGATCGAACTCCTGCCACCCCATGTAGTAAAGGATTTGGGTGGGACGATGGCTTGGTTGGCCAGTGTCGTAGCGGGGAAGCCCGGCGAGGAACATTCCTTCGTAGGCGATCTCGCTCGCATGCGCATGATCGGGGTGGCGGTCTTTCCAATAAGGGATAAGAATCAATTTAGGTCTCCAACGGCGTGTGACTTTCACGACCTTGTGCTTCGCCATGGCATCCACCTGTAGGTTTCCATCCTGAAGCTCAAGGTTCTCTCTCGCGGTTGCGCCGAGGATCTCAGCAGCCTTGGCAGCTTCAAGCCGACGCGTCTCTACGGTTCCACGGGTTCCCAACTCCCCTTGCACCATGTCCACAAGCACGATCGAACGCCCCGCATCCACAAGCTTGATAAGCGTTCCTCCACAGCCAATCTCGATATCGTCCGGATGGGCTCCAAAAGCGAGTACGTCGACCTCAGCCATGGTCCTCCTCCATGCAGATTATATGGTGCGAGAAATCATCGAGCTTCCCCATCGAGAAGAGTCGTTCCAGGAAGTCATTACCATATTGATTGATGAAATGTGGCAAGGGAAAGATCCTCTCTTGGGGCCTTTCCCTGGGACGTAGAATGTTGCGAAGCTGCCGCAACTGCTGGGGAAAGAGTCCGCGCTTGGCTAGCTCCGCCCTGGCCGTTTTCTTCTCCAAGCGATCGATCCCGCGAAGCGCGGCGACGTGCGTGTTCGCCCACGCTCTGTCCAAGCCTGGATCGATCCCCTTTAGCAGTACGCTTAAGGGGGCCATAGCCTCGGAGAGATCTGCCCGTGCCTTGGAGAACGGCTCCCTAATCCGGGGGGATAAGAGCTTGCGAGTTGTCCTGTCCGGGTCGAAGGTAACATCTAGTATGGCCTGCACGCTCGTCTCCCAGCGTAAAAGGAGCTGATGCTCCTCGGGCGAAAGCACAGTGTAGCTCTTTCGGGGGAAAAGCAGTGGCTGGGGCAACTCAAATATCTCATACAGCGGCCGGAGCATGGCATGGTAGGCGATTTCTCCCGGTCCTAGTACGCTCGCAAGGACTGGAAACAGGGCATCCGCTAGCAGTGGCCGGAGCGCCGCATCAGGAGAGTAACGTTCAGGGTGATCCACTACTGATGAGAGGTGCTTTGAAGGAACGTCGACACGCACCCGCCGACCGTCGTCGACAAGGGTGTAAAGGCCCCCAGCCCGGCCTGGGAGTGCCAGTTGATAGCCTACACTACGAAGCTTCTCTGCAACATCCCCGAGTGCCACTTGGATATCTCTATGTCGCTTTAGGGCGTCAAGGAAGAAAGGACAAGCCGGACTACGCAGGAGCGCGGGATCAACCAGGATAAGGCCGTAGTCGGAGAAGAGCCGCGACCAGATGCGGGCATGCCAGGTGCAGTAATTCTCACCATCCTCAGGCGCAAACAACTCTTTGGCATTCCTAAGATTGGGTCCAGGGATGACGGCGCCGAAATACTCGCTGTAGGCGTCAACAACCTCCTTGCTCAACGGGAGATCATGGATCGGTCTTCCTTGCTCCGCCCATGTGAAGCGAACCGCACTGACCTCTCCGTCGCGTTTAAGGAAGAAAACGCGGTTGATCTCCGTGAAATCGTGATCATCGCTGGCAAGCCAGAACAGGGGGACCACCCGGGTTCCAAACTCCCTTTCAAGATGCTTAGCAAGCCGGATAGTGGTGATGATCTTGTAAGTCGTAAAGCATGGCCCGCCAAGGAAGCCAGCCTGTTGACCAGCGATAACGCAGAACGTCGAATCTGATCGCAAGGCGGCGAGATTCTCCAGTGCTGCATCACTAGCTTGAAGACGCATGTTGTAGGTCTCAAGTAGTGAACAGACCTCGGCGCGGGGGTAGTTAACTTCCTTGCGGGCGGCAAGGGCCAGCCCGAAATCCCTCGGCCGATGCGCGAAGAAGGAAAGTGCATCTTCTCTTCCTGCAATGTAATCAAGATAGAGATTGTTGTCCGTATAGATGACGCGTTGCTCTACGTTTTGAATCACGTTTTCCCCTCTTTTTTGGCAACAATAACGAGCTTTCTACTTAAAGGCCCGTGTGGCTCGCCCCGAAGGGAGCCATAGTGGCGTACCTCGACGAATCCTGCCTTCCGCAGCATCGCTTCCATATCAGAGGGTGCGTACATGCGCACCGATTCATGGTAGACTTTCTCCTTGCCACTTGAATCGACAAGGTGTACCGTCTTCTCCACTCGGAGCCGGTCTGCGGTCAGGCGCCGCTCGATACACAGACGTCGTCCCCCCGCGTTTCGCTCCTCCGCCAAGGTCAGATGAGCGATCACCCAGTCTCGATTGAGGTAATCGATCAAGAAGCATCCTCCAGGTCGAAGGGCGACTTGCACCGCAGAGAGGACCGCAGCGTTCTCCTCGTCGTGCTCAAAATACCCGAAGGACGTGAACAACGACAAGACAGTCGCGAAATGCCCGACGAAGGGAATCCGGCGCATATCCGCCTGGACAAGCTTGACATCTCGGGCCCCTATGCCTGCGAGGCGTTTGGAAGCGATGTCGAGAAGCTCAGAGGACAGGTCAAGTCCCGTCAGTTCACGAAATCCAGCTTTGTGCAAAGCGACAAGATGACGCCCTGCTCCACAGCCCAAATCCAGCAACGGAGCCCCCTCTTTGGGGGCGATCAACCGAATGATTGCTTCAACATCCTCTCGAGCCTCTGAAGCGTCCCTGTGGGGATAAAGCGCCAAATAGTCGCGGTTGAAACTGCGAACGTACCAATGACTCATGGGATCCCGTGTGCTTTCTTATATGCATCCCAGTTGCTCTTCAGGTGGACGAACGCCTCGAAATTCGGCTGAATGAGGAACGGATTCATCTGTCGTTCCTTTCCGATCGTCGATTGTGGAGCGCTTCCATAGTCATGTCCTGGAAATACGCGGGTGGTGTCGGCTAGAGAAAGAAGCTTGTTGTGTAGGGATTCGTACTCAGCCCTTGCCCCCTCACCGAAATCGGTTCCTCCTACCTTGCCCACAAAGAGCGTATCCCCGGTGAAGACCGCATCTCCCACAACGATGCAGATCGAATCCTCCGTATGACCGGGAGTGTGAAGAATCCTCACTTTCAGGCTTCCCAAAAGGAAGCTCGCTTCGTCCTCGACGCGAATGCCTGTCATCGGATCAGTGCGTCCTAAAAGCAGGGGCAGCCTTCCCGTGAGCCGTTCTACCACCTCGTTTCCGTTAGTATGGTCGAAGTGATCATGAGTAACAAAGATATAGATAATCTCGAAGCCCTTCCCTTCTGCGAAATTGACAATCTTCTCCGGAGAGAACGACGGGTCGATTACGAGTGCTTTGTTGCTCGACTCATCGGCGACCAGGTAGCCGAAGTTGCGATCTCCGCCCGTGGGAAATTGCTTGACATACATTTTTGCTTACTCCTTTTGCGGATAGCAGACTCATCTCTTGCGAAAGAGTGTAAGACGACCTACATCGCTACACAAGGATGCATTATGCATGAGGTTCATCGCGCTCTTGTTTCCCCGCCTGGACCAGCTGGAGGAAACTGCGCTTAAGGCCTGCCTTGCTGACAACGGCTTTCACCTGGAGCACTACGAACGTGGCCGTGACATGGGCGGAATGATGAGGTACTGTAAGGCTATCGCCCGCAAAGGATAGCGGTGTGGGTCCTTGTTAAGAGATGCTGGGATTCACATGTCTTCAGCCAGTGTGGCAGTCAATGTGCTTCTTGGACTCGTTTAGTTACCAGTTTCATCCCGTGATCGAGTAGCGCATTGCGGATTCCCTCTGCCGTCCACTCGCGCTGGCCATCAAGGACGATCGCGTCCGGGTTATCGAGCAACCACTCATCGTGAAGGGTTTCCAGATCGCGGAGATAGGAGAGCGTCAGGCTCGCTTCTTCCTCTCGACCGCGCTCTCTAATTCGCTTAAGACACACATGGGCTGGCGTTCGCAAATAGACGATCACATCGGGCTCGGCCCAAACAGCATCCTCCAGCCAGTCCCACAGGCAGCAGTATAGCTGCCACTCTGTATCGGTCATTAAGCCTCTGTGATAGCAGTTCTTGGCGAAAACGTAGCGATCGCAGTAGATCGAACGCTCCAAGATAACGGCCCGATGTTCTGTCTCCTTAAGAAATTTAGACCACGTCATCGCCCGGGTGGTAAACGCCGCGAGCTGGAACGTAAACGACCAGCGCTTGGGATCCTGATAGAAGAGTTCCAGCAGATTCGATGCAAACCCCTCTTGCCATGCGGTGACCGGCTCTTCGACGAACCCAAACAACCCGGACGCCCTCAGGCGGCGTCCGACCGTGCTTTTCCCAGCAGCGATGTTTCCCTCAAACAGGATTAAAGTGTCGGAGTTGCTCACGCGCCCCCCCTTCTGCCCAGCACCTGCACGGAGCATAGCACGATCGCCATCACAGGGCAAAACATAGGCGACAGCAAAGCCGCCTTTCTATCCCTACAGTCACTACAACCGATGCACCTTTAGGAAGTTGGTCTTCCCCCCGCCACCCAAAGGAAGTCCACCCGTGACTACCACAAGGTCTCCCTGCGTGGCAAGGCCGAGCTCCAACACAGTGCGCTGTATCATCTGGAGCATCTCGTCTGTATTCTCGATTGGCTCCACGAGCACTGGGATGACCCCCCAGGTCAGAGCAAGCCGTCGCCAGACTGTTTCGTTTGGGGTAAGCGCGACGATCGGCTCGGTGGGACGCTCCCTGGCCACCTGCCGTGCTGTGTAACCACTCCACGTGGAGGTCACAATCAGGCGGGCACCGATCTTCCTGGCTACCCTGGC
>JAUWYG010000102.1 GCA_030615945.1 Candidatus Bipolaricaulota bacterium
TGCGCCAAGCGCGAGCTTCTTGAGGAGACCGGATACGAAGCGACGACATGGGAGGAGCGTCTTTCCTTCTATACCTCACCCGGTTTCACCGACGAACAGATCACTCTCTTTTCCGCTCGTGGTTTGTCGAGGGTTGCCGAACCGCGACCGGGTGAAATAACCTCGCAGGATCTATTCGAACAGCACCAACTAGAGGGAATGATGGCTTCAGGGGAGATTCGGGATGGCAAGACCTTGTTGGCCCTCCTTCTTGCAGGAGTCAGAGCCTTAAGAGGAAGCATACGCTGAGCAATCGGAAGCATTCTTCGTCCTCCTATTTCAAGTTTGGCCGTTCCTCAACGGGGGAATACAGCTTTTCCAAGGACTCCGTTCCCGGGAATGTCCGGCTAATCGGGGACGGTCAGGTTGGTGGCAAGGCACGTGGCCTGATTTTTGTGATGGATCATTTGGCAAAAGGCGGTACTCTCACCAGACACGATGATCTCCTTTGCTTCCCGGACTCCCTGATCGTAACCACCGAGGTCTTTGACGAGTTCATGGCGGATAATGATCTTCAGGACGAGGTCCTTGCCGGCTGTCGGCAAGAGATCGGGTTGGATGAGTTGTGGGAGAGGATTGTGGCAGCTGCCTTTCCCTCTCCGGCACGGAAGGCGCTGAGTGGATTCCTCGAAAAAGAACTCCGCCCCCTGGTGGTCCGTTCCTCCTCGGTGATGGAGGACGACCAGGAGCACTCCTTTGCCGGGATCTATCTCTCTGAGTTCTTAAGTAACACTGGCTCGCTCACAGAAAGGCTGGACACGCTCATAGCCGCGGTCAAGCGGGTCTATGCCTCAACCTTCGGCCGGAACGCGCGGGCATATCGGAAGCGTCACGATCTCCTCTGGCAACAGGAGAAGATGGCAATTCTGATTCAGAACATGATCGGGAGTCACTACCCGAACGATCTTTTCTATCCGTTGATTGGGGGGGTAGGCTTCTCGCTCAACTTTTACCCGTGGAGCAACCGGTTGAAGCCGGAGGACGGGGTGGTCCGTCTGGTGGTTGGGGTGGGAACGCGTGCAGTGGGACGTGAGTACGCACGGGTCTTCGCACCCAAGGTACCGGGGCTGCGGCCGGAGGGCTCGGACGTGAGGACCGTCATCCGTTACTCACAGGAGACGGTAGATGTCCTCGATATGCGAGAAAGGAGGCTTGTCTATACGCGACTTTCCGAGTTGGATAACCCACTTTTAAGAAAGGTCTGCTCGGTGGTCGACTCCGAGGGGGCACTGAGTGAACCGTTCTCCATACTCCCGCCGGGAGGGCGTTACGTCGCCTCCTTCAACCGCTTTATTGCGGGGAACACCTCCATGCCCTTTACACCGCTAGTTTGTGATCTCTTCGCCAGCCTCCAGGATCTCTTCGGGTTACCGGTCGATATCGAGTTTGCTGTCGATTTCCCTTTGTCTAAAAAGGGCAATGAGACTCCCCTGTTCTACCTGCTCCAGGCGAGGCCGCTCGGGGGACGCCCCGAGCACCGGCGGGTCCGACTTCCCTCCTTACCCCTGGAAGAGACGCTCCTTGTATGCCATCAGGTGCTAGGGAATGGCAGGCGGAAGCGGATTCGCCATCTGATATTTGTGGATCCCGTTACCTATCGAGCAGAGGATGCCTATGCGATCGCGCGCCGCGTCGGCGAGATCGAT
Organism: Candidatus Bipolaricaulota bacterium; assembly: GCA_030615945.1. Taxonomy (GTDB): domain Bacteria; phylum Bipolaricaulota; class Bipolaricaulia; order UBA7950; family UBA9294; genus UBA9294. Next base: position 1,686 of record JAUWYG010000102.1, read on the forward strand.
CAGCAACTGGAGGGGGAGGAGTATATCCTGATGGGGCCTGGCCGATGGGGGACCTCAAACCCAGAACTGGGAGTACCGGTTCAGTATGGTGAGGTCGCTGGCGCTTCGGTTATTGTGGAGATGGCCACGGAATCCTTCTCCCCTGAACTCTCCTATGGAACGCACTTTTATGCCGACATGGTGACAGGAGGGGTGTTGTACCTTCCCTTCCGCGAGGAGCAGGGCGATTTTCTAAATCGCGCCTTGCTCGAACAGCAAGAAGTCCTCTGTGATGGCGAATGCCTGAGGCACTTCCGGATCGATGAGGGGTTAGATGTCTACGTTGATGGGAAAGGGGAGGAGGGCTTGATTGCGCTTCATAAGCGGATAAGTGGCTGATCTTCGCACAAGAGGTTTCTCGGCTTGTATGATAATCTACGGAAAATTCCAATAGAGGATTGGATGATGGTTTCTGGCATCGACAAAGAATCTGATCTGCGCTATCATCGATCCAGCATGAGAGAGTTAGACGATAGAGCGTTCCTTACTAAATACGATAGTGAGGGGATGATCTTTGTTCTCGATCACTTCGTCGACCAGTGTAAAGAAGCGATCGAGACCGGAGAGCGGTTTGACTTCCCTGGTATAGATAGCATCGATCAGATCATCGTCTGCGGGATGGGTGGTTCGGCGATGGCCGGAGAGATCGCGAAACGCTTTGCGCAGATTCCTCTGTTTGTCAATCGAAGCTATGACCTGCCGGTATTTATCGATCGGCACACGTTGTTAGTGGCAATCAGCTACTCGGGGAACACGGCAGAGACCCTCTCCTCCCTCGATCAGGGTATAGGAAGGTGCGCTTCAATACTCTGTATCTCAAGTGGTGGTAAGATGGGAGAGATCAGCAAGGCCCAGGGAATCCCCTTGCTTAAAATTCCATCGGGCTACCAGCCACGTGCGGCGATGGGACACCTTGCCCTCCCACTTCTCGTCACCCTCTCCCGGGTCGGTCTCCTTGAGGATATCGGGCCCTGGGAGACTCTTCTCCAGGAGCTCGATCGGGTCAGGGCTCGGTGCACTGCCACCGTTCCCATCGAGGAGAACCCCGCCAAGAGACTCGCCCACACCTTAAGCGGTCGGATCCCGTTGATCTATGGAACCGTGGATAACACCGATCTCGTCGCCATGCGCTGGAAGACCCAGATCAACGAGAACGCAAAGCAACCGGCGTTCTGGAACGTCTTCCCTGAACTGAACCACAACGAGATACTTGCATTGGTGGGGGCGGATCTCCTTGCAAATCAGTACGTCCTCCTCCTTCAAAACGGCTACGATCTCCCTGAGAACTGCAATCGAGTGGAGATCATGATGGCCCTGTTCGAGAAGAACAAGGTTCCGTTCACCGAGGTGAAGGCCGAGGGTGAGAGCGAGCTTGCGCAGGTCCTCTCGCAGATCTACCTCGGTGACTACGTGAGCTACTACCTTGCCCTCCTGAACGAGGTCGATCCGACGCCGGTCGTCCTGATAGAGGAATTTAAACAAGCTCTTGCGAAGAGAGAGGCCCTCTTAAGAGAGAAACAGTAAAGAACCCCGCAGCAAGCTGCGGGGCATTAAAAGGCAAAAGCCTAAAGGTCTAAGCGGAGTTGATCCTTATGCTGCAGTTTGATGTAGAGCTTTGCTGCATTGGAAGCAACGTCGCACACAAGGTACGACGCTACATCCATCTTTTCGTAGCGTCGGAGCTCGTCTCCGACGTTGAGGGGTTTATTTCCAAGGGAACGCATGTAGCTAGTACAAACAACAGGCTGATTCGCCTTCGGCGGATCTCCGCTTTCCTCCCACCAGCAAGCTTAAGGGTATCCAGCGGAGGCTCCTTATGAAAACGATCATCCTCGCTGGCGGGTATGCTACGCGCCTTCACCCGATCACCGCAAGTCGCGCAAAACCACTCCTCCCGGTCGCCGGAAGACCTATCATCGACTATATCCTTGATCATTATCCATTTTCTGATCGTCCGATCCTCTCCACCAACCGTTGTTTTGCCTCTCAGTTTGAAAGATGGATTGCCGATTCTGGATGGGAAGTGGAGTTGGTGGTTGAGAAAACTGCCTGTGAAGAGGAGAAGTTAGGGACGATCGGCGCGATTCATTTCCTCATCCAGAACCTAGAAATCAAGGAGGACATCCTGGTGATCGGTGGGGATAACATCTTCGAGTTCTCTATCGAGTCGTTTCTCGCCGCGTACCGAGAGCGCCCGCTGATCGCCCTGTACGATCTCAAAGATTTGGACCGGGTGCGGGGACGATACGGCGCAGCGATCGTCGAAGGCGAGCAGATCATCGACTTTCAGGAGAAGCCGCAACACCCAGCTTCCACCTTGGTGAGTACCGCTTGCTACGTTTACCCAGAAGAGATCCTGCCTCTCATCGGGGAGTTCCTCCGGAAAACTGAGTCTGGCAAGGATGCTCCCGGGTACTTCAACGCCTGGCTTGTCAAGGAAAGAGGCATAGGAGTCGATGCGTTCACCTTTGACACCGGGTGGTATGACATCGGTGACCGCGCCTCCTACATTGAAGCAAATCAGCACTACGCTAGGCGCGATACAGTAACCGGCGAAAACGTCACTATTGAGCGTTCGACGGTGAGAAACTCCGTGATCTTCGACGATGTGGTGATTGAGGACTCATCGATTGTCGGGTGTGTGGTCGATCAAGGTTGCTCTCTTAGAGGGGTAACTCTTGAAGACTGTCTGGTTGGGGCGGGTACGATTATCAAGCGGGCGTAAACCAACCCCAGCGAAATCTCTCCATCTTGATCATCCGCTCTTGTTTCCAACAACTACAAAACAAAGGTCCGCTACGTTAGTACCGGTGGGGCCGGTGATGATGAGATCCTCGGCCGCGGCCAAAGCAGTGTATGAATCGTTACGCGCCAAGGCGTCCCAAGGATCAATCCCCTGAGTCCACAAGCGAGCCGTAGTTTCTCCGTCGACCATTCCGCCCGCAGCATCAGTTGGACCATCACGGCCGTCGGTCCCGAGAGAGCTGATCACAACTCGAGGAATCCCCTCGATCCCCAACGCGGCCGAGAGGGCGAGTTCCTGATTGCGTCCCCCTTTGCCGTTTCCGCGCACGGTGACCGTTGTCTCTCCCGCGGCGA
>JAUWYG010000044.1 GCA_030615945.1 Candidatus Bipolaricaulota bacterium
CTTGGACATCTTCGTCTTCTTGGCCACTTTCTCCACGAACTCCGTCTTGTTCATGCTGTACCCCCCAACCAGAGAATTTCGATCAGTATAGCGGTGGATTAGAGCCCTGTCAAAGCCATGGCAAAGACGTCTTTCGCAACACAAGGTTCCCTTAGTTGTGTTAAGATCCTCGCTGGAGGATGACCCTCACCACGTTCTTCACCCAGAAGCTCCCGGCTGAGGTAACGCCGTACTCCTCGTTACTCACATTTCCGTCCTCGGGGAGGACAGCGATGCGGTAGCCCATCTCCCAGGCTGGGACCTCAACACCGTTGAATGCATAGGCCAAGACCATCGGGTAGCCTGGGTTCTCGACGCGATCCCGCTCGGTCGACATCTCGTAGCCGTCCACCGCCTGGACAAGGATTGCCGTATATGGTGCCTCAGAGCCGATCAAATCGGTGAGGAGCACTCCGGTGTAGATTCCAGGATCGCCCCAGTTGCCAAACTGGTTTTGGTAGGTCCCCTTGCGCACCAGGGCCGGCAGTCGCTTCATCTGGGCAAGGGTGACCGTCCGTGCCCTTCCGTCCGTGAAGATAAGCTCAATTTGAGGTCCATTTGTATGCGTTACAAAGCGGATAAGGACAGGAACAACGACCGCGACCACAAGGAGAAGAAAGAGGATCAAGTAACTTCGCCTGATCCCAAAGCCTACAGCCATGCGTACCTCCTTGCCAAAACAGTGATTCCAAGGAGAAGCACAAATAGTGCTGCGGTGACCCAGTCCATCTGATGCCAGTGTTCTTTGCGAGTGACTGTCCGCTTGGGATAAAGACCGAAGCAGCGCCCCTTCATGGAGATGGCGACGCTGTCCACCCGCGTCAACCCCGAGACCAACACCGGCAAGAAGGTGTAGCGGATCGCCCGGCGCAACCCTGCAAGACTTCTGATCGAGGCATCGACCCCACGGACGTGTTGCGCTTCGCGGACGGTACGATACTCTCGGCGGAAGAAGGGGACAAAGCGTAGGGCAAGGACGAGGATGAACCCATACCGATACGGAATGCCAAGTCGCACGATTGCATGGGCGAGCCGATCCGGATCGGTCACCAAGACAAACAGGAGACTGGAAGAAAGAATAACCAGAAACCGTAATGCCATCTGCGCCCCGGCGAGGAGCCCCTGATCGGTCACCGGGAGCCCAAAGGAAAAGAGAACGGTTCCGTCCCTGACGGAGAGCGCCTGCGCAAGGAAGAGGACAAAAGCAAAGAGAAGCACAAACCGAATGTTGCGCAAGAACGTTCCTACCCCCTCTCCAGAAAGAGCGGTCAAGATCATGACGAGACCAAACGCTCCCAGCTTGACAAGGATCCCGGGGGCCGCAAGGACAACGATGAGAAATCCAGATAACAATAGGAGGTTCGCCACTGGCGTGGCCCGATGAAGGCCTAGCGTTCCAGCGTGATAGGAGACCTTGGGGATCATGCGCGCATCCCTTCCCAATAAGTGGGGAGGAAAGCCTCCTTTCCCATCGCTTCAAGGTGTGAGAAAACGGCATTCGGCTCGCCTTCGATCGCCTCTTCCCCCAGGTAGAGGAGGCGGTCACACAGCGCGGCGACGAGAGGAATGTCGTGTGAGACCAGTAGCGTAACGGCTCCACGCTGCCGAGCGGTGAGAATCTGGGAGACGATCCACATAACGTTCCACCGGTCTTGCCCAATGAACGGCTCATCCAGCAAGATGAGGTCGGGATCGCGGGATAGAGCGGTTGCCAGGGTCAATCGCCGCTGCTCCCCCAGGCTCAAGGACAACGGCGGAACCTCTTCAAGGCCGGCAAGCTTCGCTTCACTCAAGGTGTGGCGCAACCTCTCCTGTGCAATCCCGCCTTCGATCTCAAACTCCCCGCGCACAGTCCGCTCAAAGATCTGCTGGTGGGGATGCTGAAAAACATACCCAAGGACAGAATCCTTCGATCGCACGACCCGCCCTTTGCTCGGGTGCTCCAGTCCAGCGATCAAACGCAGAAGCGTAGTCTTTCCTCCCCCATTCGGGCCTATGACCCCGAGGATCTCCCCCGGCCGGAGTTCAAGTGAGAAATGCTCAAATAAAGACGCATTGTTATACCCAAACGACAGATCCTCCACGGTCAACGCAACTTTTTCTCGACTTTTGCCAATTGAAGGCGGATGCAAGTCCCAGTGGGCACGCAACCCAAGCTCATCTAAATCCATGTGTCGCCGGGTCGTCCGGCGGGTGACGATCGCACCTTCATCTAGAATAAGGAGGCGCGGATGTAACGTGAGGAGCGGTTCCAGGCGGTGCTCCACAACGATCAACGTTCGTCCTTCGCTCTCGCGCAAGTTTCCCAAGAGATCGAACACATTTTTTGCCCCTTCAGGATCGAGGTTGGCCGTCGGCTCATCAAGGAGGATGACTTCCGGCCGCATGGCTAGAATGGAGGCGATTGCCAACCGCTGTTTCTCCCCCCCGGAGAGGGTCGTCGTCTCTCGCTCAACAAGATGGGTAATTCCGACAAAATCCAGAGACTGTTCAACCCGGGCGGTAACCTCATCGGGTGCAAGGCAGAGGTTTTCCGGACCGAACGCGACTTCTTCCCAGACGTTTAAGGTGCAGATTTGCGCGTCGGGGTCCTGTTGAACCAAGCCAAGGTGAGTAGCAATGCGCGCGGGATCGGCTTCCCATACGGAAACCCCGTCAAGCGAGATCTCCCCCTCAACCTCGGCGGGAATCATCCCTGGAATAAAGCCCGCCAGGACACGACACAGTGTCGACTTCCCGCAGCCGGAAGGGCCGGTCACCACCACAACCTCGCCAGGCTCGATCCTTTCAGAGACGCCACGAAGGGCCGGTCGATCGCGATCCGGATAGCGGACGCAGAGCTCCTCGATCTTGATCATCGCTTCTCCAGAGCCCGTTTGAGATTGAATGATTGAGAGATCGGATGATTGAGAGATTGGGAAGTCAAATCACTCAATCGTTCACTCCTTAAGTCACTCAATTTCTCACTCGCTAAATCACTCAATCCCTTCTCTTTACCGCACGACAATCTTTCTCACCCGCCTTACCCAGTAAGACCCCTCGTAACCAGTGGCAATCAGGCGCAGCCGCCCGCGATCGAGGGAGAGGATTACCGTTTCATCCCCAAGGACCGCGGGGAGGTCAAAACTCACCTCATACCCGTCCTCCGCAATCACCAGGACCGTCTGCGCCCCCTCCTTAGGTTGCGCACGTTCGAGGAGATCGGCAAGAGGGATTCCAGTGTAGTCCTGTGGTGGGACATATGTAGAGCTTCCCAGAAGCTCGGCGGTGACCATCACCGCTTTATCCTCCCAGTCCGAGTAGCAGAAGGTGTACGGCGAGGAGAGGGCCCCTTCGATTCGCGCGCTGTCGGGGGCGGAAAACGGGTCGTAGACCGAGGTATAGTAGTAGATCCCGCCGGCAAGTAGCGCAAGGACCACGGTGAGGGTGAGGATATGCCCCCTCAACGAGGAGGCGCGCGGTGTCGCCGTCGCCCTTTGCGGGACAAGCCGCGAGGCGATAAGAAATCGGCGGATGTCCCATCCCAGATACCCGCCGAAGAACGCCCCTGAGACGAGGGAAAGCGCGGCCATCACCAGGATAAACGTCGGCGAGACCCCGGCAAAGTAGATCGCCTGGAACAAAAAGACGTTTGAGGCCGAGGCGATCGCGCCGGTGAGCATCGTCAATACGAGGGAGGAACGGCGGGAGATACCCATCCCCAAGTCAACGAGGAGTCCTTCTACAAATGAGATAAGGACAATCACCACCCCGTGCGTCCCCCCGGAGAGAAACTCGACCACTCCTTTAGTCACCCCGGTGAGCGTCCCCGAACCGAACTTGGCCGTAAGCAGGCGGGCGAGGATCGGCCACAGGATGTGCAGCCCCGCGATCAGTTGACCAGCTCCGAACGGAACCCCAAACAGCCGGTTGATCAGGTTCCCGATATAGCCGACGTAGGTCGAGAGTACCCCCCCGACCGCAGCGAGGAGCGCCACAAGGACGACCTCGCGAACATCCAAGAGCGGCCGCTTGGCCCTCGCTAGAGCGCACATAGGATCTCCCTACGGCAGATCAAGGTCGATAAAAGAGAGGAACTTAACGCTTCTAAGGCTCGTCCCCTCTGGGAGGAGGACGGAGTCATCGTAGACAAAGCGCATGTACCCGCTCTTTTCCGGATCGAGGAAGAGACCGTCCCGCTTGAAGGCGACGATGAACCGAGCATCATGCGCGATCAGCTGTGAGGAGACGACTTGAGAATACCCGTCTTCAGCAACGAGGGCGATCGTATACCCAGAGGCGGCCAACTCGTCGTTGAAGTCCTCATCGTCGTAGTGAATCCCCTCCTCCTCACCTGGCGCGCGATCATCATCGACGTAGGCGACGAGCCGCCACAGTGGCAGGCCGGTGTAGGTGTGGGTCTCCCCTTTGCTCGTCACGGTCACCGTCGAGGTATGACACGGACAGCCGATCCCGGCCTCTAGTTCGCTGCGGCTGAACGTCCGCGTGAGGGCCCCATGCAAGCTAAGGGAGTAGTCCTCATAGGTTCCTAAAATGTCGATCCGTTCGACCATCTTCGCGGAGATCGCTCCCTCGAAGTGCGGGTTATCCTCACCGACAAGGACTATGCGTAGCGGACCAGGATCGTGTGGCATGTAGAATCCGTTCTCCTTATACGCTAAGATCCAATTTCCTTGCGTACAGTCGAGGAACATCCCCGCTTCATGGTTCATCGAATAACCGTCTGAGGCAGTGACGAGAACAGTAGTATCTGAAGGGACATTACCGATCAGGGTCGTGATGGGCACACCGGTGTAGGTCGCTGTGTAATCTACACCAAGGGTATTGGTGAACGTCCCCGGAGCCGTCACGATATCAAGCGCCTCCAACTCGGCGATCGTGTAGGTTGAAGCCCTCTCTCCGGCGACCACGGTGAGGACTCCTCCCGGCGTGAGAACGGTTTCCTCCCCGATCATCGTTCGCGTGGGGAGCGCCCCCCCGTCGTAGTTAACGATCAGGTAGGCAACGTTCTTCACCAGAAGGCCTGTGGTGGAAGGTCGGCCGGCGTAGTAGTGGGAGAGCTCCTCGCCGAACGCGCTTTGCATGTCGTCGTTTGAGAATCGTTCGTCCTCGGGAAGGAAGACGAGGATCGGCGCTTCTTTTAAGTCACTCTCCCCATCTTTAGCAAGGGCAAGGATCGCCTCACCCGCCGGGGTCGAGCCGTAGAGGACCTCATAGGAAATTTCCTTACAGTAGTCATCCGTAGCGACAACCGCCAACAGATCCCCTGGCTCCATCCCGCCGACCGCGCTTAAGAGATCTCGGATCAACGCGCCGGAGTAGGTGTGCGCCTCTTTCCAGTTCTCGTTATCCGCGTTGAATACCGGCCCCTGATAGGCGACCGTCCCTGCTTGTTGCGAATAGGACCCGAGGTTTACCTCCACCACCTGCTTGCCCCGTACAACCAAGAGTGGGAAGTCCACCTTCTCATACTGCTTAGGGGGCCGCTCTGCCGGCCAGAGATGGAGAATGAGAAGGATCACGCCCGCCAGAACGACCAGGGCAAGCGAAACAGCCACTCCGATTTTATAGGTTTTCTTCATAGCGTTCTCTCGACCGGCAAAGTGAGTACGGCCGTTGCCTGCACCGCTGCAAAGACCTCCTCTCCTTCCTCCAAACGCATGGCTTCGATCTGCTTCACCGTATGAAGCGTGTTTAGCTCAAACCCGTTTCCGGAAAGGACCAGGTTTGTCACCTGCCCAAGGCGGCGCACCTTCTTCACCTGAGCCGGGAACACGTTTTCCACACTTGCTGATAGAGAACGAGGATCTCGCCTATAGACACTGACCGCCTCCGGCGGGATCTCGATCGAAAGGGTCTCCTCCGTGGAGAAGGAGAGGACGGTCAATCGCTCCTCTCCCAGAGCAACCCGGCACAGCGCTCCTTTGCGCTTAAGCACCCGCACGCGAAAGGAGTTCTTGGAAAGCAGTAGGGACCCTTCCGGTCGGTACGGCTGTACGCGAGGGTGGGCTAGAGCAAGGTGTAAGCGCTCCGACCAGAAGAGATGCTCGGTTACCTCACGCGAGGTCCCCGCCGCCACCAACAGATCGACCATGTCCAAGGAGAGGATCTCAGCAAGGGCGCGGATCTGGGCCAAGCCTGGAGCGGGTCGACTACCGTGCTCAATCCGCGAAAGCCGGGTGAAGTCGATCCCTGCCCGAGCTGCCACTTCGCGCAGGCTCAATCCGGCTTTAACCCTTGCCTGCCTAACTGTCTCTCCGAATTGCACCTTCCCCATAGGCGGCAGTGTAATCCCATTGTTGACAAATGTCAACAACAAAGACGAAGCGCTTTTTAGGGGATACAATGGCGCACATGGCTCATGAACGGATACGTAAAAACCGAGAGAGGCTAACGCAGGGACCGATCGCCCATTCTCTCCTCCTTCTCGCCTGGCCGATTATGCTCTCCAACCTTTTCCAGACCGTCTACAACCTCGTCGACACCCTGTGGCTGGGACGATTAGGGAAGGTAGCGGTGGCCGCTCCGACGATCGCGTGGCCGCTTGTGTTTCTCGTAATCTCGCTTGGGGCGGGGGTTACGATCGCCGGAACGGCTCTCATCGCCCAATACACCGGCGCCCGCCGCCAGGAGGAGGCAAACCACGCCGCAGGACAGGTCTTCACCTTCACCGGTATTCTCGCTGTCGTCCTCGCCGCGGGCGGGGCCATGGCCGCCCGACCGCTGATGACCGTGATGGGAGCCGGACCGGACCTCCTCGATCCTGCCACGTCGTATTTGCGCATTATCTATGCCGGTATCCCGGCGATGTTTGGGATGTTCATCGTCACCGCGCTCCTGAACGGAGTGGGAGACACAGTCACCCCAATGAAGCTGATGGGTGCCTCGGTCATATTTAACATCGTGCTCGATCCTCTGTTCATCTTCGGCTGGGGGCCGTTCCCCGCCTGGGGGGTCGCTGGGGCGGCTGTAGCCACGATCATCTCCCGTGGGGTGATCGCTCTTTTCGGGCTTTACCTCATCTTCTCCGGAAAGGTGGGAATTCATGTGCGTCCTCGGCATCTGCGCCTTCACTGGGAGACGGTGAAGCATATCCTCACCATCGGTATCCCTGCCTCCCTCGGCCAGTCGGGAACAGCGCTCGGGTTCTCTCTCATGACAGGAATCCTCGCTCGCTTTGGGACCGCGGTGGTAAGCGCTTTCGGGATCGGAAACAGGATCATCTCGATCATGATCATGCCGGCGATGGGTCTTGGTCAGGCAACCGCGACAATGGTCGGCCAGAACCTGGGCGCGGAGAAGACAAGACGGGCAGAGCGGTCCGCCTGGACCGGAATGGGGATCTCGACTGCTTTCCTCCTTTCAGGGAGCGTCGCTGTCTACTTCCTGCGGGCCTCGCTCATCCGCAGCTTCATCGCCGATCCCGAAGTGATCGCTCTGGGAGCACAGATGTTTGCCATCACAGCAATGGCCTTCCCGTTCATGGGAATCCTCCAGGTGCTGATCGGGACCTATCAGGGATCGGGGCACACGGTCTACTCCATGTTCTTCAGTCTGTTCAGGCTGTGGGGGATGCGCATTCCCTTGGTCTATTTCCTCGGATTCACGCTTGCCATGGGGGCCGCCGGGGTGTGGTGGGCGATGTTCATTTCGAACTTTGGAACCTCAGTCCTCTCCCTCGGGTTCTTCCTCTCCGGAAATTGGAAGCACCGCGTGATCAAGGAGGCACCGTTGCCGATCGAACCGGTCTTGGCTAAGGTGTCTCCGAGAGAACCGATCATAGAGGAGACCTTCCCCTTGCAAAGGTGAGCCGCACTTTCTAATCTCTTTTGAAAGTGGATACCACCGCAGAGAGATTGGAGGATTGAATGATCGGGAGATCGGATGATTGATAGATTGGATAATCGGCCGCCGGCCCTGAAGGGCCTCCCGCCCTCCGGGGTGGAGCCTGGCCCGGAGGGGAAATCGAGAGATTGGTGAGTTAAATCACTCAATCTCTCACTCGCTGAATCACTCAATCCTTCCCTAAGGAGACACGATGCGGACGATCACCATCGACGAGGCACCGCGGTTTGTGGGAGAGGAGGTCACCGTACGCGGTTGGTTGTACAACAAGCGCTCTAGTGGAAAGATCCTGTTCCTGCAAGTCCGAGACGGAACCGGCGTCATCCAAGGGGTCCTTTCCGAACCAGATTCTTCACCCTCCCTGTTTGCCGATGCCGATCGCCTCAATCGAGAGTCCTCCCTAATCGTAACAGGGATACTCCGCGAGGATCGCCGCGCCCCAGGTGGGTGCGAACTCCAAATCAAAGACATAACGGTTGTGCAGGAGCCCACTGATCCCTTCCCGATCGAGCTGAAGGAACACACACCCGGCTTCCTCATGGACCATCGCCACCTATGGATGCGCACTGGAAGGCAGGTACCCATCCTCCGCATTCGGGACGCCGTCTTCCGCGCCGTCCGCAACTTCTTCCACGAGCGTGGATTCATCGCCACTGAGGCCCCCATTCTCACTGGAACCTCGGTTGAGGGAACCACCACCCTATTCGAAGTCGACTACTTTGGGGAGAAGGCCTACCTAACACAGAGCGGCCAGCTCTACCTCGAAGCAACCGCGATGGCCCTGGGGAAGGTTTACTGGATCGGACCAGTCTTCCGCGCCGAGAAGTCGAAGACCCGCAAACACCTGACTGAATTCTGGATGGCCGAGGCAGAGATGGCCTACTATGACTACGCTGATAACAACCGCCTTCAAGAGGAGCTCATCGCCTATATCGTCGAGGCGGCGGTCGCCGAGCGCAAGCAGGAACTCGACCTTCTAAAGCGCGATACCGAGAAGCTTCTCGAGGAGGTCTCCCTTCCCTTCCCACGCGTGGACTACGCCGATGCGATTAAGCTCCTGCAGGAAGCCGGACATGAGGTCTCATTCGGGGACGACTTCGGTGCTCCACATGAAGCAACACTCAGTGAGCAGTGTCGAAAACCAGTCTTTATAGAACGTTTTCCCGTCTCAATGAAGCCTTTCTACATGAAGCGCGATCCAAGTGAAAAATCGCGCGTTCTCGCTGCTGACCTGATCGCCCCCGAGGGCTACGGCGAGCTGATCGGAGGAAGCCAACGCGTGGACACCCTAGAAGAACTGGGTGCACAGTTAAAGGAGCGCCACCTTCCGAGCGAACCCTACGAGTGGTATCTCGACCTACGACGCTACGGCTCGGTCCCTCATTCCGGGTTCGGCCTGGGAATGGCGCGAACCATCGCCTGGATCTGCGGGGTGCCCCACATCCGCGAGACGATTCCGTTTGCCAGGCAGCTCAACCGCCTCTATCCCTAAGCCGCGAGGATGGCACGACCCTCATCCTATGGCCGAGGTACTGTCTACTTAGCCTTTTGACCTTTCCGTCCGACCTCCGCGTAGAACGATGGCAGATCAACCCTCGTCCCCGCGGTGGATGAGGGAGTACTCGAATCCGAAGCGGCGGCGCATGTCTTGGAGCCGATCCAACCGTTTCAGCACTTCGGGTGCTTGCATCTTGGCAACCTGAAGGATGATTGCTGTCTGAATCGCTAAAGGTACTATGTTCGTGTGATAAATCGTGGCCGGTCCGCGTCGCGCGGCGAGGGTTACAGATACATGATCAAGCATCTCCTTGGCGACCGTATCCGTAATCAGGATGACAGGACATCCAGCCTCTTTGGCCAGCGAGATGGCAATTTGATGTTCCTGGGGAACGACGATGAAACTGAAGAGGATCAAGGCGTCTTCCCTCGTCAGTAGCTGCAGTTTTTCAAAGATCGCTCGTCCCTCTTCAGTGATAGCACAAACGTTGAAGTGGAACCGCCGAAGTCGAAACTCGAAGAGCTCCGCCAGCGGTCCTTGCGGGCCTCGCCCACAGATATAGACGCGCTTTGCCCCTAGAAGGTGCTTCGCCGCCTGTTGGATATCTTCCGCTCTAATGGTCTTCAAAGACTCCTGGAGGTAGAGCATCTCAGTCTCAACGACCTGTTGGTATAGGTTGTCGGCTTGCACTTCGGAGAGGGTCTTACCAAGCTTTTCTCCTGGTGTGATCTCTTGTCGATACAACTCCTGCAAGTCGGCTCGAAGACCTACATAACCATCGTAGCCAAGGCTCTGGGCCAATCGAACTAGAGTCGCCTTGTGGACACCAAGCCCCTTGGCGGCCTCATCCACACTCAAGAAGATGTAGTCCTCGTATTCGCTCAGGATGTTTTGAACCAGATCTTTGTGAACCCTGCTCAGTGAAGGAAAACCGCTTTTTACCCGTTCCCGGATGTCCACTACTACTCCTCCCTTAAAAAATCATTTTACTCGTTGTTCAAAACTGGACAACACGAGGGCTTACTCACAAGTCAATCCTAGCTGCTCTCCAACCTTGAGACGCGCGAGCATTGTGCTCAGTTGACTTCCGCGCCAATCTCGGGCACCGAGACCCATCGTTTGCACTCAGCTGACTGCACCACAGCTTCTGAGACCGCTTGTGCCAGTACCCCGTCAAGAAAGCTGGGACTCGGTGTTCGACCCTCTGCCATAGCTTGAAGAAGTTCGTACACCGCATGGACGAAGCTGTGCTCATAACCCAGAAGATGACCAGCCGGCCACCATGTTCCAGCATAGGGTTGGGCTGGATCTGTTGCGTCAATCCGGCGAAAGCCCTGGCAATGAGGCGGTCCTTCTTCTGTGTAACACCAGAGCGTGTTCATCGCCTCCGCGTTCCAGTAAAGCGTCCCCTTCTCTCCATTCACCTCAAGGTGCATGAAGTTGCGCCTCCCCGGCGCCA
>JAUWYG010000002.1 GCA_030615945.1 Candidatus Bipolaricaulota bacterium
ACCCACTGCGGCAACAACAGAACTCTTTTGTTGCGACAATAGATCGCTTTTGCTGCGATACTCCCAATTGGGTTGTGAATTTAATAGATGTAAATGAGGTTCGGGCTTGAAAAGAAACCAAGGAACTATCACGCCCAGGCCGTCATCCCGAGGTAATAGAAGTCAAAAGAGAAGAGGCCCCCTTCGGAGCCTCTTCAGCAAGAACGTATGACGTGTTCGCTCTACCCTGATCGCTTTCTATGGGTCGTAGCCAATACGGATACGAATACTAAAGCAGCATTGGCCCCTCGAGAAGCACCACCAACTCCACCCAGGGAAGCAGCTTCCAAAGAACGGTGGGCAAGAAGGACTGGGAGGAGCGGGTTTGTAGCACGGCGGAGGAGTGTAGCTGGGAGCAGGCGGTTTGTAGCACGGTGGAGGAGTGTAGCTGTAGGTTGGGGCTGTAATCGTGAACGATGTCCAGGCAGTTGTCCACGTTGGCTCAGGAGTGATCCCCATAATGTGGCCTTGGATCTCCCCTGGGGTAACCCTTGGAAACGGTTCACCATAGGTGCTAGTGGTAACTGCGAGCGGACTCAGGCTAGCCAAGATCTGTAGCTTTTCTACTCCCGTCGGATGGGTAACTCTGTAGTGGTACGACGGCCTATCCGGGAGAACATGCGTCCCCCCAGAGACGAAGTTACTTTGCGAATAGATGTTCGGAAAGACAAGACGCACGATCCCATCTGGCTGGATATCGTACAGGTAGATGTAGGCTGGTTGGCTCACATTGAAATACACGCGCATGGTCTCGCCCACCGCGTAGGTCGATTTGTCGGTCCAGACGTTGACCGTGAGAGGTCGTGGAATCGGTGTGGGGACAATCCCTAGAGGGCTCGGTGGTCCTTGTGCGACCATAACGGCCGACGTACCCACAAGCCCGATTAACAGAAGCGTTAGCGATATAGTTAGCCGTGTTTTCATGTTTACCACCTCGGACAATCTACACCTAGCCTCTCATCGGAGTTTCATTACAAAGGGTTCCTATCGTTGCGATAGCTCTGACAAGCCAAGCGGCCCTCCCACCTGGATATCATGAAAGGGCCGCGTCTCCAAAAGGAGGTGCTACTTGCCTTCTTCCCGCTTCAGATACTGCAGGATCGCCTCTACTACCAGGTAGTTGACCGAGCGATCGTTTTTGTCTCCCAGCCTCATCAACCGCTGAACAGGCTTTTGATCCATCTTCGATTGCGGAATGTAGATCGACAGCTTGTCGGAGATTACCTTCTTCGCCATTTGTTACCCCCTTATCACTGTGGTTGCTTCATGTTGTATGATATACCGTGAGCGAGAGGATGTGCAAGGTTGGTATTGGTGGTTTTCACTATGGACTCGCTCCTAACTGAGTCCGGCTAGAGAAAGCAGGTGTCCTGTGGTGTGCTTTCAAGGACACGGAAATCCGCAAAACCTGGTGGCGCGGATCGTGAGGATCGGCCTGACAGATCTAGATCCGACTCGAGTACTGAAGCACTGCAAGCACCTTTTCCTTGCCCAAGGCCCGTACGGTCTTCCAGCAAAGACACTGGGGCTTCCCTCAGCTGGCTCAAAGACTCTCTGGTGTACTCTTCACAGCTACGGCATAGGAGGGATGGAGCTCGACTCGCTGTATGAGGAGTTCATGCAACGCGAGCACTGTGCAGAGTGTCGAGATGCCCAACCTCATCCCGAGGGGTGGGCCTGGACTCGCGATTGGCAGGCCAAGCAACACCAGGTCTACGGCGATCGCTTCCGCGGCCTGTAGGGAAGTGGGCAGGTCAGAGTGAACGAACCCAGTTTGTAGTGGGTTCCGGAGGGGTTCCGGAGGGGTTCCAAGAGGATCAGAGACGTTGAACTGCCTAGGACCAGACCCCTGACATTGCCGAGCGATAGGGTTGGGCAACTTGCATGTCCTTCGCAACCCGGTCATGTTTGTGCTAGCACGTAGTATGTGCTCGAAGAAGCGCCTCGCTTCTCGACAAGGCCGGCCTCTCGCAGCCCCCTCAACACTTCTCGTGCGTATCGTTGGGATGTAGCGAGAAGCTCAGCACACTCCTGCGACGTGATTCGTCCGTTGTGCTGAACGAACTCGATGATACGTCTTGCATTTGCGTCTAGTTCGGTCAGTAGTTCATCGGAAACTCGGATGTTCTCCCAACCCTCTCCTTGCCCATAGATCGTGAGGACGAAATACCCGACATCGAAGTTGAAAACAGGTTCACCAACGCCTGCAGCAACTAGCTGATCACGCATCCTCCCAATACCGGAACCGCGCTCCTCCATATAACCCAGAAGCTTAAGCGTATTCGCTATGCGGGGATTTCG
Organism: Candidatus Bipolaricaulota bacterium; assembly: GCA_030615945.1. Lineage (GTDB taxonomy): Bacteria > Bipolaricaulota > Bipolaricaulia > UBA7950 > UBA9294 > UBA9294. Next base: position 2,341 of record JAUWYG010000002.1, read on the forward strand.
ACTGATGGGTGGAGCATCGAAAGCTCTGAGGCGCGAAAGCGTGATTGGATAGACTGGGAGTCCCGGGCTCCGGATTGTGATCCTGTCCATCGAGAGCTTCACATGGACTCGGACGCCCTCCTGGTAACTGCGATGCACAAGGGCATTGACAATGGCTTCCCGAAGGGCCGCGGGGGGATACTCAGGAATGCTCTCTCTTCTCAGACTCGTGATCTCCGTGAACTGCCGCATATGCTGACAGAGGAAACCAACGACCTGCCCTATGACTGCGGCCAGTGGTCCAGAAGCCTCCTCGTAGATCATATTATTGCCTCGTTGAGCCTCAAGCATGACCGAGGCCTGGGGCAAGAAGTCTGCTGGATGCTCACCGAAGAGCAACAAACCAGCCACTGTCGGCCTGTAGCGATTGGCGTCAGCAGTCTGAGCGACCAGACTAGCACGTGCCATGTACTCCCAAGCTTGCTCCGAGGGGACAGCCAGATCCATGCCTCTTGTGTCAATGTATTCCTTGACGTGTGGCTTCGAGAGGTCCTCAACGCTTGCTGCTCTGACCACCTCATTCTCGATCGCTGAGCTTTCCCCAAGCGCAGTCTCTTCTTCCTCATCACCAGTGAGCTGTTCGCAGTACTCGATGAAGGATGTGTTGGCATTCTGAATCGTGGTTCTCAGGTCAGCATCGAAGAAACCGACCTCGACGGCGGCCTTATGGAGTCCCGCAATCCCTTGCCCAGTGACACCCGGATTCGGGTCAACCATGCCGATGAAAACTCGGGATATACGTGCCTCTATGATTCGATCTGCGCACGGGGTCTTGCCTGGTCCTCTACTTGTACATGGCTCAAGAGTCACATAGAGACTTGCTCCCTCAAGATCCTGATCCCGCAAGTCACGATCGATGAGGGTGTACTCGGCATGTGCACCCACGCGCAGCCCGCCACGGTGCGTCTTGCCCAGGAGCCTGCCATCTCTATCAGCAATCACCGCACCCACAAGGGGATCAGGTTTGGCAATGTGGTCAGAGCGGGACTGCAGCATTTCCTCAACTGCTAGCTCCATGAACTCGCGATCGTATGCGTAAAGCTCCATAGAACGTATCTCCCTGTCAACCCAAGACTATGATACTTGTTACGTTTCGAGAATACATACCATCTAGGTGCCAGGTGGTACACTGGTCACCGCATGAACTTGCGACCTATCACAAGAACCGTGAGGGCCATCATGATGCCTCCCAAGACCGCTTCTGCAGCCGCGAGGCCGCTGGGCAATCCCGCCGTAGGCCTTATATCCCCGTAACCCAGAGTGGTAAACGTGATGACGCTGAAATAGAGGGCGCCCCAAAAGCTGGTTATCGCTTGACCCAAGCCCAAAACACCTGGGGCTTCGAGCACGGAAAACCCTTTGAGAATAAGCATCGTGTACGCTCCGGCAAACCCTCCAATGATGACGGCCCATGTAATGAAGAGCCGCAATAGGCTTGCCCCATAGGCGGTGGGCCACCTGAGGAAGAGGCAATCGAAAAACCACGGAAAGAGGACGATTCGGGATCTTCTTAGTGTCTGATAGGCTTTGTTCCGCCATCGCCCCGTAAAGGGGACTCGTCGGGGAGAGACTCGCGCGAGCCGCTCAAGGTAGTGGGCTGCATCTGCCTTCTCGCGTTCACCCTGCCTCTCAAACGTCAAGCGTGCAAAGCTCCAGAATGATCTACTTGTCTCAACGTCATGCAATCTAACTCCGCACCTCCACCTCATCCACCATAAGAGGATCGTAGGTCTGCGATCACCCAATGAAAGAGCCCCCGCTTGGCAAAATGTAAACTCAGTCTTGCCCCCAATCGAAGCACCTCCAAAGCACACTGTTCGTCGCAGTCTAGTTCCCCCGAAGTAAGCGTTTCCCTCGATCCTGGCGTCCCGAAAGTCAGCGTCCCCCTCGATCCTGGCGTCCCGAAAGTCAGCGTCCCCCTTGATCCTGGCGTCCCCGAAGTAAGCGAACCCCTTGATCCTGGCGTCCTGGAAGTTAGCGTCCCCCTCGATCGTGGCGTCCCCGAAGTAAGCGAACCCCTCGATCGTAGCCTGCCAGAAGTAAGCGTCCCCCTCGATCCTGGCGTTCCCGAAGGAAGCGTGCCTCTCGATCGTGGCGTCCCAGAAGTTAGCGTTCCCCTCGATCGTAGCCTGCCAGAAGTCAGCGTCCCCCTCGATCCTGGCGTCCCCGAAGTCAGCGTCCCCCTTGATTGTTGCTTCACTACCTATGAGATCTCCAGCGATTTCTTTAGGGAGAATCAATCTACCGGCTTCTCGACTACCGCCACTGGCTACAATACCGGTGGGGAAGAAGTATCCCCGGAAGTCATATCGCGGGTTTCTCGCTTCCTCGGGTCCCTCCCCATCTATCTGTTCGTAGAACTTCTGCTTAAACCTTTGGACATCTTTCTTGCCTGGCTCATGGAAGATGCAGTAATCCGATCCGGGCTCAGGCGAGACTCTGCAGTGGTAACCGGGGCTAAGCGCGCTTCGCCATTTGCACATGTTTAGTAACGCTATCTAGTTGCTTGTGGTCAAACCTTGCTTTTTTAACTAAACAAGCCACCCATGTTTCACCAAGTTGATGGCTCATTGGCCTATTCCTTCAACCTGACCGCGGTCCCATAGGCGAGGATCTCGGCAGCACCGGACATGGTCTGCGAGGTAGTGAACCGCACTCCCACAACGGCATTCGCGCCAAGGCCTGCTGCCTCCTTCACCATCCGCTCGATCGCCTGGTCGCGTGCCTGGGTGAGCATGCGCGTATAGTCCTTTATCTCGCCCCCAACGATGTTTCGCAGGCCGGCCATGACGTCTCGCCCGAGGTGGCGGGCACGGATCGTATTCCCACGTACAAGACCAAGTACTTTCTCGATCTTACGTCCCTCTATGCACTCAGTCGTCACCAGAAGCATCATTTCCCTCCTTTTTTCGTTCCAAGATCAAACCTAAAACTACGATGATCAACCCAGCTGCACCTATGAGAATCACCACCTTGAAGAAGATCCCAATCCCCGGTGCGGTGATAAGCAGGCGAATCAGAAAATAGGCGACATACCCGCCTAAAAGACTCCCTGCGACGATCATCAGCCAATAGCCAAGTTTAAGCATCTTGCTACCTCCTTAAAGGGGATCTTATAGCTCGCCCCAGTTCTCACCACACGCCACCTTCACTTCCAAAGGAAGGCGAAGCTCCATCACTCCTTCCATCTCCTTTTTGATCCTCGTCATCGCTTTCTCACAGTCTTTTTCCTTTGCCTCGAAGATCAGCTCATCGTGGATCTGGAGGAGCATCTTCACCTTGAGGGCACCGCCATCGATCAATCGGTCAATCGCAAGCATGGCAAGCTTGATCAGGTCGGCAGCTCCCCCTTGAATCGGGGTGTTAACAGCGTTTCGCCGGTCAAAGTTGCGGCGAGGGACGTTTTTTGAGCTTAAATGCGGAAGCGGCCGGCGGCGACCGAGGAGCGTCTCGGCATAGCCACATTCCGTAGCAACGGCGATCATCCGATCGATATACTCCTTTGCCTTAGGGTAGGAAGAAAAGAAGCGGTCGATGTAGGCCTTGGCCTCCGCGTGGGAGATCCCCAACTCACGAGCGAGCCCATACGGGCTTATCCCGTAGATGATCCCAAAGTTGATCCGTTTGGCCGCATCGCGCAGCTTGGAATTAACCTCCTCCTCGGGAAGGGCAAAGACGCGACTGGCGGTCATACGGTGGAGGTCCTTCCCTTTCTTAAACGTCTCGATCAGGGCCTCATCCTCAGATAGATGGGCGAGGAGGCGAAGCTCAATCTGCGAGTAGTCGGCCCCGATCAAAAGCGAGCCTTGCGGGGCGACGAAGGCGCGACGGATCCGCTCCCCGACCTCCGTACGAATAGGGATGTTCTGCAAGTTGGGGTCAGAGGAGGAGAGCCGGCCCGTGGCAGTGGAGGTTTGATGAAACGATGTGTGGATCCGGCCAGTTTCCGGATTTATCGCCTCCGGCAACCGTTCGATGTAGGTGTTTAAAAGCTTCTCAAGTTCCCGGTATTCGATCAGCTTCCCCGGCAGAGGGTGCTTGACTGCCAACTCGGAGAGGACACGGGCGCTCGTAGAGGGGCCGGTCTTGGTACGCTCAATCACAGGCAGGCCAAGGCGGTCAAACAGGATAGTAGCCACTTGCTTGGGAGAGCTCGGATTGAACGACTCACCCGCGATCTCGTATAAGTCCTCCTTGATAATATTCAATTGTTCCCGAAGGTCCACTCCTTGAGCAGCGAGGATCTCGCGATCGATAAGGATTCCGTTCTGTTCCATCCGGGCCAGTACTGGGACGAGTGGAACCTCCACCTCGCGAAACAGATTAACGGCGTTCACCGCTTTAAGCGCGTTCTCCAGTGGACCCTTAGCGCGAAAGACGATCTCAGCGTCCTCGGCGGCATAGAAGGTCGCCTTCTCCAAAGGAACAGCGGCGATCTGTCCGTTCTTACCAGCAAGCTCGCTGTAGGAGAGCATCTCGTAACCTAAATAGACCCTGGCAATCTCCTCCAGGTTGTGGCGCCGCTCCTGCGGACGGGCAAGGTGAGAGGCGATCATGGCGTCAAAGGAAATCCCACGCGGATGTAGCCCGTACCGCCTGAGGATAACAAGGTCATACTTAAGGTTCTGCCCGAGAATCCGTGGGGCCTCTTCCTCAATCAGGGGGCGCAGTGCATCCATAACCTCGTCTAACGCGAGTTGAGCGGGAACCCCGAGGTAGTCGTGACCGACCGGGATATAGTACCCCTCATACGGCTGCGGAGAAAGAGCAATACCAACTATTTTAGCCCGCATCGGGTCACGACTCGTCGTCTCCAGATCAAGTGAGAATTCCTCCCCTTTTAAAATCTCCGTCACTAGGCGGTCGAGTTCGCTTTGTTTCAGGATCGTTTTATAGGTCGCTTTTCTCTCATCTTTTGTCACTTTTTTAGGAGCGGCCGTTTCTTTAAATCCAAGCTCGTTTAGTACAGAATGAAACTCAAGCTCGCTTAGAAGTTGGGTCAACCCCTGAAGATCAACTTTGTCCAGGCGACAGTCCTCAGGGATCTTCCCCACAGAAACGTCCTTCTTAAGAGTGATCAACCGGCGGGCGAGAAGGGCGTCAGCGGTATGGGTCTTAAGGTTCTCCCGTACGCGTGCGTTTTTCACCTGTTCGATGTTCTGCAAGATCGCATCAAGGGAGCCAAACTGTGCGAGAAGGCGGGAGGCGGTCTTCGGACCGACGGAAGGGACCCCAGGGATGTTGTCCGAGGTGTCACCGACAAGAGAGAGTAAATCGACAATCTCCTCCGGTAGGACCCCGAACTTATTGCGCACCTTCTCTTTATCGAGGATTTCACCTTCACTATCCGGTCGATGGCCGGTCGGTTGGATGAGGGCCACCCGCTCGCCCACAAGCTGCGCTAGGTCCTTGTCCGAGGTGGCGATCAACACTGTCAACCCCTTCTCTGCAGCGCGGCGGGTGATGCTGGCCAGGATGTCGTCGGCCTCTATTCCCTCCTCAAACCGCACGTTCACGCCTAACAGATCGAGCAACTCCTGGATAATTGGAAATTGCGAGGCGAGCTCCTCTGGCATCTCCTTGCGGGTCGCCTTGTACGATGGAAGAAGCTCGTGGCGGAAGGTCTTCCCCCCAGCATCGAAAACGACGGCAACATAGGCGGAAGGGAATGAGCGCATGATCTTAAGCAAAGCCCGCCAGAAGCCGTAGACCGCGTTCACAGGCCGGCCATCGCGTGTGGAGAGCTCGCGGATGGCGTAGAACGAGCGGTAGGCGAGCGAGTGCCCATCAAAGAGCAAAAGCCTCTTTTCGTCGGGTTCCTGCGGCAAGTTGAGAAGTTCTTTATAGGTAGGCACTTTCACCCTTGTCTATCCCTTGCAGGTCGAGCAGGTAGCAGAGCGCAAGGGCAAGCCCGTCGGCGACGTCATCCGGCTGAGGGATCTCATTAAGGTGAAGGAGCTGCTTCACCATCGCCTGCACCTGCCCCTTGCTTGCCTTCCCGTAGCCGGTGATGCGTTTCTTTACCTGAAGTGGGGTATAGCCACGCACCGGGACGCCTACCGTGGCCATAAGGAGCGCCCCACGCGCTTCCACGGTGAGCATCGCCGTGCGGGCGTTCCTCGCCAGGAAGACCTCCTCGATTGCCACTCCATATGGATGATAGGTCGAAATCAGGGCACACGCCTCCTCGTAGATCTCCCGCAGCCGCTGCGCCCGAGGTACTCCCTTCGTGGTCTCAATAATCCCCCCGGAGATCACCTCCCAGCCATCAGAAAGCGCGTGCACGACCCCATAGCCGGTAACAGCAAGGCCGGGGTCAAATCCAAGGGTAATCGCCTCACCCTTCATGGCAAGAAATCCCGCAGCTTGTGATGCTCCTCATCCGCATCACTACAAGTGTGGTCAGGATGCTCGTTTAGATTGGCACCGCAAACCGGACACAGCCCGCGACAATCGGGCCGACAGAGCGGATGCGGGTCGAGCGAGGCGAGGATAAACCCCACGATCCGATGTAGCGGATCGACGGCATCCACCCCCGGAGAGGCGACAATCTCGAAACTCTCGCGCAGATCTACCTGCAAGTGCACTAGGGCGAGGCAACGGCGACACGGTCGCTCGATCACGGTCTTGATCTGTGTGTCGAAGTAAAGGGTGCCAAGCTGGGCGAACGCCTTCCCACTCACTACAATATCCTCCAGGAAGCGAACATCCTCAGACAATGACGCTGTTTCCTCCGCGATCAGTCGAAGGTTAACCGGAAATCTCTTACCAGGGTTGTTGAGAAACTTGACCACGTTAAGGTTCATCATTTCGTAGACGGCGTGCGACATCCGCCGTCCTCCTCCCCTCCTTAACATCATGCACTCGGATGATATCCGCGCCGTTGATCACTGCCACAGCGTTTGCCGCAATCGTTCCCTCCAGTCGCTCACCTGCCGGTAGGTTAAGAATTTCACCGAGGAACGACTTGCGCGAAAGACCGATCAAAACCGGCACGTCAAGGTCGGTGAAACTGGAAAGCCCCCTCAGGATCGTGAGGTTATGTTCTAATCTCTTCCCAAAGCCAATCCCTGGGTCGATAATGATCCGCTCGCGGGGGATCCCCGAACGGAGTGCTGCCTCAATCCGCTCAGCGAGAAAGGATTTTATCTCCTCGACCGGGTCGGCGTAAACAGGGTTATCCTGCATCGTCTCCGGCGTTCCCAACATGTGCATCAACACCACAAACACTCCGCCCCCAGCAATTATGCCAGCCATCTCAGGATCAAAGCGAAGGGCGCTGATGTCGTTCACGATCGACGCCCCGCACGCGATCGCCTCTTTGGCTACCGATGCTCTGGTTGTGTCGACAGAAAGGAGGACATCACTTCGAGTGCGGACCCCCTCGATCACTGGCATGACCCGCTCAAGTTCTTCAATGGATGAAAGCGGTTTTACACCTGGCCGGCTCGACGCACCGCCGACGTCAATTATATCAGCCCCCTCCTTTTCCATCTGGAGGGCACGCTCAATAGCGTCAGTTGGCGTGAGATACCTTCCGCCATCATAGAAGGAATCTGGGGTGACATTCAACGCCCCCATCACCAACACCCGGTCCCTCTCTTTCACCCAGCTTGCTAGTCGTCTCATCTTCCGAAATCCAAGTATACCACAGGGCGGCGGATGGTGACGGCGTTTGACGGCACAGCCAACGCTCACTACAATCCCTTGCAAGAGAGCAAAAGGGGTGATGACAATCGTTAGGGTATTGTTGACAACAACCATTGAGTCGTTAGGGCACATCGGTGAAGTAGTGAACGTGGCCGATGGATATGCGCGGAATTACCTGTTCCCACGTGGGCTCGCCACGAAGCCAACACAGCACAACATCGCCCGCTATGGAAAGCCAAAGGCATCTCACAAAGCGGAGCTTCAAGAACGGGAGGAAAAAGCACTCCACCTGCGCGACACGCTTGCCGATCACACACTCGTCTTCACGCGCAAGGCCCACGACGACGATCGTCTCTACGGGTCGGTGCGGGTAGAGGATATCGTCTCACAGATCGCGGAAGAGCTAGGCGAGCACATTGAGCCTTCACGGGTACTGCTAGAACAGCCAATCGAGACCCTCGGCCCACATGCAGTGACGATCAACCTGTACAAGGACATCGCTGTGGAGCTACGCATCCGCGTCGATAATGAGACTAGCCTCGAGGGGACTAACAAGGAGGAATAACCCGCGATGAGAAGCGGGCGATCAGGAGGAATTGTCATCGTTTGCCTCCTTGTGTTTGCGTTTGTCGCAAGCGGCAACGAGGTTCCCCTATTCGTCTGCGGCGAACCGGTGTCCCTCATTCATAAAGCCTTTTGGGATGATGATCAACTACTGGTCCCTTTGAGTGAGTTTGGTCTTAAGTTGGGAATCGAGGCCACATACATTGATGAGGAGGACTCGATCAGTCTCCGCTTTGGCGGGGGAAGACAGTTCTTCCCCACTGATCACTTTAAAACCTACGCCGGAGTTTACTATATCCCGCTTGACGAATTGGCCGACCTCGTCGGGGCGAGGATACATACGATCGGCAAGGAGATCTACGTCGAGGCCGAACCTTCGTACCTCACTTCGCTTGAGGCAACCGCGGAACAAGTGACCGTTCGTTTCGATACTTTCACCCCCTACGAAACGATTGAGGGAGGACCGGGGACGATTCACCTTCGCTTTTACCACTGCTCCCTTGCTACCGCCCCACGTCGACTCGCTGTGACCGGCGGACCAATCCTCTCGGTCAAGCTAATGGCAGGTCCGCAAAGCACGGTTGAGCTGGTAATCGAGGTATCTAGCGACTCCCTTCCTCAGACAAGGCGTTTCGAGGCACCTGGGTTCTATTCGGTCTCGCTCACCTTCGACCATCAACTTCTAACCGAGACACAGAAGGAAATCTCACCTTACATCACCTCCCACGAGATCGAGACCGACTTGGGTGAGGGACCGGTGAAGATCAAATACCTGTACGTAAAGGAATGGCACAATCACTACCGCTTAACCCCTGCGGTTCCTGAAGGCGGCGTGGGCACTATATCACCCTTAAAGGAGATGGCCCGTGCACACGGCGCGCACGCTGCGATTAACGCCAACTTCTTCGACACAGCAACCAATAATCCGGTCGGACTTCTGATCGTGAATGGGGTAGTTCTAAGCTCCAACTACGAACGCCGCGCAGCGTTGGGGATCGATTTATTTGGCCGGTTAACCTTTTTCAATCCGATCGTTAATCTCTACTTACGCTGTGGCGCGGAGAAGATCACAATCGACGATGTGAACCGGCCGATCAAGGCAGATGAACTGATCGTCTACACTGAAGGCTACACTGGTCTTACTGCGCGCAGTGCTTCTCAATCCTTCCGTGTTGTCAAGGTGCGCGGCGATCGCGTCGTCGCTGCCCAATATTGCCCGTACGTAGTTGAAGATCGCTCCGCCACCCTCCTTGTGGCAAGTGGTACGGCGCGCGCGCGGTTGATAGGCATAACCGTTGGAGAAGAGGTGAACATAGAGTTCACTCTCGACCAAGGGGATCTCCTCGTCACCAACGTGGTTAGCGCCGGTCCACTCCTCATCTTAAACGGGAAGGATGTTCTCAACCTCAAAAGCGAGAGCTTTCAGCCGCAGTCCCATTTAGCAAGCGGCCTCGCCGCTCGTAGCGTGTTCGCCACTGACTACTACGGTGGATTGATCCTGCTCACGGTGGTGAAGGATGAAGAAAGCGCGGGAGCGAATTTCGACAACCTACTGAGTGTCCTTCACAGTCTGCCACAAAAGGTGAAGGACGCAATCGCGTTCGACGGTGGTCATTCAAGTTCGCTCGTGCTCAAGGACGGTGGCACTTACTGGGAGATCTTAAGTGGAGGACGGGTCGCGGTCGGCCTCCTCCTCGTCCCCACTGATCGATGAAACGCCTGGCTCGCGATGTCCTGTTAATGGCCCTGGCGACCGGCATCTCGCGAGTCTTTGGTCTCTTCCGCGACGTTACGATCGCTGATCGATTCGGGGCTAGCGGGGCCTACGACGCATTCCTCGTCGCTTTCTTTCTCCCTCACTTTCTCCGCCAGCTCCTCGCGGAAGGGGCACTCTCCACCGCATTTGTTCCTGTCTTCACCGAGTCGCTTATCGCCGACAAGGAGGCAAACCGGTTTGCCAGCAACGTCCTCTCTATACTTATCATCCTCTTCCCGATCATCGTCGCTTTAGGAATCCTTCTTGCCCCGTACTATCTCCCGTTTTTGGCAAGTGGCTTCTCTGAAGAGAAGCTTGCTTTATCCATCCACCTGGCGCGCATTCTTTTCCCGTTTATCGCTCTTATGGGATTCGCTGCGGTGTTCATGGGGATCCTGAACGCGCACCATCGCTTCTTCGCCGCGTCGTTCGCACCGGTGTTGTTCAACCTGGGTATGATCAGCGGCGCCCTCTTCCTCTCTTCCAGTTTCTCGCTTGAACCGATCTATGGATTGGCCCTGGGGGCCCTGCTCGGTGGCGCAGGACAGCTCCTATTTCAGATCCCAGCCCTGCGCGGGGTTGGGTTCCATTTTCACTTCACCCTGACACCGCTTCATCCGGGAATCCGCCAAATGGGAAGATTGATGATTCCAGCACTCCTCGGGCTGGCCGTCACCCAAATTAACCTCCTCGTCGACAACAAGATTGCCTCACACCTGGGGGATGGAGGAATCTCCTCCCTGCAGTATGCGATGCGCCTGTTTCAACTCCCGCTGGGAGTGTTCGCAGTGAGCATCGCTTCCGCTCTCCTACCGCGTTTCTCGGCCGCCCTCGCCCGTGGGGAGCATGATCGCTTCTCGGCACACATCAAGGATGGAATCAGTTCCAGCACGTTCATCCTGCTCCCAGCCATGGTCGGCCTGTACGCCATCGGCCCTGACGTCATTCGTCTGTTATTCGAGCATGGCAGCTTCTCCTTGCCCGATACGTTGCGCACAGCGCACGCCCTCTCATATTACCTCGTCGGTGTCCTCCCCTATGGGCTCATGTACATATTCACCCGTGCTTTCTACGCTACAGGACGCACTACCCTCCCACTTCTCGCCTCCTGCTGCGCGGTGGCAGCGAACATCGCCTTCGATCTACTTCTTGTCGGACCGATGCGCGAAGGAGGACTCGCCTTGGCAACCTCGATCGCTGGGACCGTCAACGTTGCGATCCTCTTCCTGTTCTTATGGCGGACGATCCATCCTGATGGCATGCTGTTAAGGCGATTGGGAAAGATTGCTCTTGGTTCTGGGCTTGTCTTTGCCGTCGCCTGGGCAACGCGACAGTCAATCGGTGAGGGATCACGAGCGCTGGCGGTCTTTCTCCCCACGCTTCTAGGAATCACGTTCTACCTGGTTTACGCCCGCGCAAGCGGCCTATGGGATCTGGTCAGATCAAGCGGCGAAGATCACTCGGGGTAACGATTAAGCCGCTTTGTTCCTGTTGTTTCTCTTCGGGAAGAAGTTCCTCCAGGTGAGCGAAGAGCCCACGCAGAAAGGCGCGCGGTACCTCCGGCTCTCGTAATGAGGCGACCATCTTCGCCAGGCGGGTCAGTCCCTCCTTGAGAGGCTCCCGCAGCAGTCTCCCTTCCTCTAGCTGGGGTGCTAATTCCTCCCATAGGAGGCGTCCAAGCAAGGAGGGAGCCTGAGTGACAAGTTCAATCGGGCCCACGCGCGCGGTGAGTTCGGCAAGTGCTACTTCTACGTCGGCGTCGGTCAGCCCCTCAACCCCTTCAGCCACCCGCTTTAACAGGTATTCAAGGGCGATAATCAGTTTAAGGTCTGCTTCCCGCCCGCGCAGGTCCTCGTTGACTTTTAGCCATACCTCGTGGTAGCGGGAGCCCTGCTTATCACGTTGGAACGCCTCGTGCCGCAAAAGATGCGAGCAAGTAGATGGACAGGAGATTTTCACAAGGCGGTTCTCCCCACAGCAGCGGCTGCAGATCGGTCCAGCGAGAACCGGACAGTAACGATTGCCCCGCCTTTTACCACAGCGAAGGCACTTCTCCGCCATATTTATTCTAGCCGCTGTAGCCGAGCTGTTCCTTGGCCGTGTCAGAGAGCAGATCTGGGGTCCATGGCGGGTCCCACACCAGGCTGACCTCCACGTCGACCTCCTCAAACGCCTCACGAATGGCCTGTTCGACGCTCCCAGCAAGCATCCCTGCCATCGGGCACCCTGGGGTTGTGAGGGTCATATCGACACCGATCTTGTTTCCTTGTATCTGAATGTTATAGATAAGTCCCAGATCGACCACGTTAATCCCCAGTTCCGGGTCAATCACATCCTCTAAGCAAGATATCACCATATCAGTAGTGATATTCATCGTCCGCTCCTTTGGTTCCGCCACCATTATAAAGGGGATGAAGCTACCGATCAAAAGGAAAGATACCTTGCCTCTTTGCGGGCCCAGCGGTCGGCAGCAAGAAGCGTGGAGAGAATCACCTCGTCTTGGTTTCCCGCATCGGAACTAATTTCCTTGAGGTCAGCTTCGGCAGATTCCCAGCGGGAAAGGATCGTCTGCAGCCCACTGGCAATCCCGGTAAAGGGGATCTCCTCTTCCAAGAACCGCTCCACGAGGACTTCATCTACGGCGTTGATTACCGCAGGCGAGGTTCCTCCCTGCTTTGCCGCCTCCAGCACTGTCGCAAACGCAGGGAAGTGCTCATGGTCAAGCGGCTCAAACTCCATCCTCGATATCTCCTCAAGGTCAAGTCGGGGAAGCCCCGTCTCCACGCGTTTTGGGTAGGTGAGAGCGTACTGGATTGGGATACGCATATCCGGTGAGGCAAGCTCGGCAAGAAGGGAGCCGTCGTGGTACTCGACGAAGGAATGAATCACCGAATCGGGGTGAATAATGACTGAAATCCTCTCGTAGGGAAGATGAAACAGGAAGTGAGCCTCGATCACTTCAAACCCCTTGTTCACCATCGTCGCCGAGTCGATGGTGATGCGAGATCCCATCGCCCAGTTGGGATGACAAAGTGCCTCCTCCGGGCGCATTCGATCCAGTGCTCCCTTTTGGACATGCAGGAACGGTCCCCCCGAGGCAGTGAGGATCACCCGCCGCACCTCGGAGGGCCTCCCCGCACGCAGGCACTGGAAGATGGCGTTGTGCTCGCTGTCGATCGGCAGGATCGCTCCCCCATACTCAGAGAGGAACTTGGTCACTAACTCCCCACCGATCACCAAACTCTCCTTATTTGCAAGAGCAACGGTGCGACCAAGGGAGAGCCCATCCAGGGTTGGAGGAAGGCCGATCGCTCCAACGAGAGCATTCACGATCAGGTCAACCTCATCGAGTCGAGCGAGTTCCCGCAGACCTTTCTCACCGGTGAAGACCCGCACTTCGGGAAACCGCTGTCGCAGGATCTCCCCCTCTGATTCCTTTCCTATACAGACGGCGCGAGGGTGGTAGCGTTTGATCTGTTCGGCTAACCGCTCAACATTCTTCCCAGCAGCGAGCCCTACCACTGAGAACGCGCAGCCTCTCTGGTTAAGACGCTCGATTATGTCGATTGTCTGCGTGCCGATCGAGCCGGTTGAGCCGAGGATGATAACATGGCGTTCAGGGCAAGGCATCAAACAGCGGGTGCAGGCATCAACTCGGCAAAGAGGGCATCAAGTTCGCTCCCTGTGATCTCTTCGCGCTTGAGCACCTCACTAGCAAGCCGGTCGAGGGCCGCGCGATGCTTCTTGAGAAGCTGTTTTGCCTTTTCATAGGAGCGGATTAGAAGCCCCCGAATCTCGCGATCTGCCAAAGACGCGATCTCCTCGGAGTGCTCGTGGCTTTTGACGATCTCCTCACCGAGGAAGACATCGACCCGCTCGCGCCCCAGGCTGATAGGTCCGAGCTCCTCATTCATGCCCAATTTGATCACCATCCTTGTAGCAAGACTTGTCGCGTCCCTGAGATCGCTACTCGATCCAGCCGTGAACTCGTTAAACACCAACTCCTCGGCGGCTCGACCCCCGAGAGTACAGACTAGCTCGTTCTTGTACTCTTCCTGGGTAGGCAAGTACTTTTCCTCCAAAGGCAAGGACTGAGTTACCCCCATTGAGTAAGAACGAGGAAGGATGGATATTTTGTGGACTGAGCGATCCTCCCTTTGCAGCAAGTGGCCGAGCAGAGCGTGGCCGCTCTCGTGGTAGGCGGTGATCCGCCGTTCCTTCTCCGTGGGCACAACACTCTTGCGCTTGAGGCCGAGCCACACACGATCGGTAGCTTCCTCAAAATCGGTCATGTCGACGACGGCTTTGTTCTTCCGGGCGGCCAGCAACGCCGCCTCATTACACAGGTTTCGCAGGTCCGCACCGACGAAGCCGGGCGTTTGCCGGGCGAGTACCCCTGTATCGACGTCCTCAGCGATCGTCTTACCACGAAGGTGGACCTTGAGAATCTCCTCACGGTCCTTTAGAACGGGGTAGGGAACAAGGATCCGGCGATCGAACCGCCCCGGACGAAGGAGTGCCGGATCGAGGACGTCCGGTCGGTTGGTCGCTGCGAGAATGATAATCCCTTTATTCGGCTGAAACCCGTCCATTTCCGCCAAGAGTTGGTTTAGGGTCTGTTCACGCTCATCGTGCCCGCCGCCCAGGCCCGCGCCCCGTTTTCTGCCCACTGCATCAAGCTCATCGATGAAGATGATGCACGGGGCGCTAGCCTTAGCTTTTTCGAACATATCACGCACTCGCGCCGCCCCGACGCCGACAAACATCTCCACAAAGTCCGACCCGCTGATGGAGAAGAAGGGAACGTGCGCCTCACCGGCGATCGCCTTCGCCAGCAGGGTCTTCCCGGTCCCCGGCGCTCCGACGAGGAGGATCCCCTTAGGAATCTCCGCCCCCAGACGGGAGAAGCGCTTCTGATCCTCCAGGTAATCGATGATTTCCCCCACCTCTTCCTTCACCTCGACTAACCCAGCAACGTCGTCGAATGTCACCTTAGTCGTGTCAGGACGGACTAGTTTTGCCTTCGACTGGCCGAAGGCAAGAGCCCCACCGCCCTGCGTTCGGCGCATGATGTACATAAAGACAGCAAAGATAAGGAGCACAGGGAGCAACGAGATAACGATAGTAAGGAACCAGTTGCTCTCCGTTGCGGGTTCAAAACTCACCTGGATTCCATGCTCCTCTAATAGGGGCATATAGATGCTCGTGCCATCGGGGGAGAGTTGGACGAAGATTGTCCCTCCGTCAACCGTCGTCGCCTCGGCACGGTTGTCCTTGATCGAGACTGAGACAATCTGGTCATTCTCCACCAAGGTAGTAAACAACGTATACTGAATCTCGTTCTTTGTCTTGCCGCCGCCAAGCCAGGACTGAAGAAGGATTAGCCCTAGGATGACGATGACGGTGATAAACGCGATATTCCGTAAGTTTCTATTACGTAGATCTCTCAACGGGTCCTTTTCCATGATCCACACCTCAAGGTATCAAAGAAGATTGTAGCACCATACATCCTATCCGTCAAACCCACTTCTGCACCGAGATTTCTCGTCCCTGACTGGGGCTTTTAAAAAGACTCACGTACCCTTTAAGAGTGCCCTATAAGGAAAGGATAGGAGATGACTACCGATGAAAAACCCGCCTTAAAATCTGCACGCGGGGAAAAGAGCGTTCTTTGCCCTGGAAGAGGCGGACGATGTTCCCACGATGGGTGAAGAGGATGAACGCTGCCAAGGCCGCGGTCAGCCCGATCAGCAAGGAGGGGTAGTGAGCGGCGGTGTAGCGGTTAAGCAATGCGATGACCAGCGGCACGGTGATCGCCCCAAGGAGTGAGCCAACGGAGACACGGCCGGTGAGGATGAGGGAAAGCGCGAAGACCGGGACTGCGATGGCGACTGGAATCGGGGCAGTGGCAAGGAGAATTCCGGCTCCGGTGGCTACTCCTTTCCCCCCACGAAAACCGATATAGACCGGGAAGACATGACCGATTACCGCGGAAAGGCCGCAGAGGATCGGCACAATCGCAGGGTCGATCGGAAGCGGACCGAACGGAAGGTCACAGATCACCGTTGCCGCAATCACTCCCTTCCCCAGGTCGATCGCCGCCACCGGCACGCCACCCTTCCAGCCGAGGACCCGCCAAGCGTTGGTCCCCCCGGCGCTCTTGCTCCCGTGCTGGCGAATGTCAATTCCCCTAAGAATCTTCCCCACGATCACTGCCGTGGGGAAGGCTCCGATGAGATAAGAGATCAGAAGCAATCCTGCAAGCGCCACTAGCCCTCCCCCCCATTTTTTGCTGCTTCGATCATCTGCTCGATCGGCTCGGTGTCAAGGACAGCGATCGCCGCGCCGCCCGGGCCGGCATGGGACCCCAGAGCCGGGGCGGCGTCGGTCACCATCACCGTTGAGGCAGGAAACCCCCGGTGAAGCGCCCCGGCGTAGTGCTGCGCGAGCTTGGGAGCAGCGGCGTGAGCCACGATGAATATCGGCGCCCCCATCTCCTGCGCGAGTTCCGTGACAAAGGAGAGCGCCTTTCTTACTGCGCGACGTCGCCCGATCGTCTTGCCGGCCGGGGCCACTTTTCCGTCTCTGACAGTGAGGATCGGTTTCAGACGAAGCAGTTCAGCGATCCTCCCTTGAATGGGCGAGAGCCGCCCCCCACGCACAAAGTACTCGACAGTGGGGACGAACACGAAGATACTCACTCCGGCTGCGGCTTTCTGGGCAACTGCACTGCATGTATCAAGTGGGAGGTCAGCGTCAATCGCGCGTGCAGCCGCCCACACCGCGAGCCCCTGCGCTGCCGAAGCGGTCCGACTGTCTACCACCTCAATCGGTACTCCGGTCTCCTCGCTTACTGTTCGGGCAGCGGCAAGGGCCGTCTGGTAAGTCCCAGAGACCTCAGCGGAAAGGTGGATCGACAGGACCCCCGCGTAGTGGCGGGACAGATATCGATAAAGGAGAAGGACCTCGGCGGGGGTCGGCTGCGAGGTCTTGGGGAGGATCTTCGAAGTGGCGAGCCTCGCGTAGAACTGGTTCGGAGTGATCTCTACCCGGTCGAGGAGCTCTTCCTCGCCGAACGCCACCCGCGCCGGGATCACGCGAATCCGCTGAGTCGTGAGGAACGACTGGGGAAGATCGCAGATCGAATCGGTCACTAAAGCGACCCCAGCCCGCTCCACTTCGGTCGGATACGCTTTCAGTTGCACGAGCATGTCCTCGACCCTCTGCGAACGGATCTTTCCTGCCTCAGCAAGGATCTCTAGGACGTGCGCTGGGGCGTTTGTGTGAACATGAACGTGCACCTCTTGCTCAGTTCCTGCGACCACCACCGAGTCTCCAAACTGGGTGAGGCGCTGCTTTAGCGCCATCCGGTCGATCCCTTCTCCGATGAGAATCCCCTCCGTACAATAGCGGAAATCGACGCATTCCGGCACATAGCCTGTGGCGATATCGAAGTCTCTCTCTAGAACCTCGACCGCAACGGCCTCCTCTTCCTCACTGCACTCGAGGGATTCGACAAACCCCTCGAGGAAATTGACGAACCCAAGCGCACCAGCGTCGACCACACCTGCCTTCCGCAAGACAGCCAAACGGTCTGTCGTCTCAGCGAGCGACCGCCGCGCTATCTGCAGTCCTTCCTCCAACAGGGAAAGGAAGTCACTGAGCCGCTCCGCGTTTCTCGCAATGTGATCCGCAAAATCGCTCATCACGGTGAGAATCGTCCCCTCCTGGGGATTGGCTAACGCCTCCCGCGCGCGGGTAGCGGCGCGCTTTGCTGCTTCAACGAAGTGCGTGACCGAAATCTGGATCTGATCTGCGATCCCCTCTCGCAAGCCCTGGAAGAACTGGGCCATGATCACCCCGGAGTTCCCCCGCGCGCCGGCAAGGGCTGAGGAGGCTATCGTCGAACTGACCATAACAAGGGAGGGCTTAGAGAGATTAAGCCCGCGGATCACCCCGCGCATCGTCGCCGCCAAGTTGGAACCGGCGTCCAAGTCGGGCACAGGAAAAACGTTGATCCGATCTAGGAGATCCTTATTCGCTATGATGCGCTGAGCGCCGGTGATCACCGCCCGACGCAGACGCTCCCCGTTCAGATAGTGTATCTTTTCCCGCCCTTCCTTTTGCACCACGTCCGTATCATACCACCTTCAGTACCGGGTGCAAAAACAGACCGGCGACTCTTTCCCAAGTCGCCTCTGTCCCTTGATACGCACTGGGAGTTATGCTAGTCTAGGTTATCTCTGACAGAGGGGTGGTCGTGATGAAGACGTCTCGTATCGATGTGGTAGACTCATTTGCCGTTCTCACGGTGAATCACCCCAACCCCACTGTAAGACCGCAGGTCAATACAAACGCCCCCTACGGGGCGCAATACTAATCTCTTTGCATCTTCATTCATTCCCAATTCTAACCTGAACCTTGGACAGTATTTTCATCTACAAAGGAGGTATTGATGCATATTTCTACTGCTAGCAAGCGCCTTTGTGTGTTAGTGATCAAAAGCGAGATCATGC
Source organism: Candidatus Bipolaricaulota bacterium (assembly GCA_030615945.1). Classification (GTDB taxonomy): domain Bacteria; phylum Bipolaricaulota; class Bipolaricaulia; order UBA7950; family UBA9294; genus UBA9294. The sequence continues at coordinate 20,866 of JAUWYG010000002.1, forward strand.
GCTCAGCCGGAGCTTACCTGCGCGAGCAGGGGTTCATCGAGATCCTCCCGGTGATCCTCTCGCCGGTGACCGACCCGCTTCACCATGAGACATACGGCGGCGCAATCGACTACTACGGCCGCCCCTATCAGTTGACCAAGAGCATGATCTTGCACAAGCAGATCGCCCTACGAACAGCCCCAAAGATCTTTTGTTTCTCGCCGAATGTCCGCATGGAGCCTGAAGAGCGTGCCAGCTTAGGCCGCTACCTCGCTGAGTTCGTCCAGCTCGACCTTGAGGTGCGGGACGGAACACGGGATGAGCTCATAGAAATCGGAGAGGGCCTCTTGCTCGCCATCCTCCGGGGGGTCAAGGAACGTTGCCCCCGAGAGCTTGAACTTCTAAAGCGGGACTTGGCAATTCCCCAACGCCCATTCAGACAGATCACTTACCAGGAAGCAAAACAACGGTTCGGGGAGAAGTTCGATGATGCTCTCTCCAAATCCCTGGCGGCACCGAGCTGGGTGATCGACTTCCCGCGGGAGGTGCGAGAGTTCTATGATCGCGAGGACACTTCCCGCCCAGGGACGCTCATCGACATAGACCTGATCTATCCCGAGGGCTACGCAGAGGCTCTCTCCGGGGGCGAGCGGGAACATACCCTCTCGCGCATCCTGCGGCGATTTGAGCAGGACGGGATCGACCCACAGCGGTTCTCGGAGTACCTTAAAGCAGTAGAAGAAGGGATCCCCCCATCGGCCGGGTTCGGAATTGGGATTGAACGGTTGACCCGCTATATCTGCGGCCTCGATCATGTCAAGGAGGCACGCCTCTTTGCCAAGGTCCCGGGAGCGGTCGGATCGATCTAGCTCTTAGGATATAGGGCGCGACTCCGGCCTCAGAGTATCGGCTAGGGTCGCGCATCCACTCGCGGTAACCCGTTAAGAGAGGAGAAGGAACGGAGCGAGACCGTTAGTTTCAAAGGGGAGAACAACTACCAGCGGATGTCCCACCCCACTATCCACTCCCAAATCGGATCCGAGGTCGAATCGCGTCACGGTCTGCCAGGAGTTGAAGAAACCGGGCTCGCTCGGATCGGAAGCCAGAGTGAATCTTATCGTTATTCCTCCAAGCGGGAGACCGACGACAAGCGTCAAGGAGAAGAATGAATCGTCCGTCCAGGTAGCATCTCACTGATAGAGATCCTAGTTCTCTTGGTGCCCCTGTAAGGGAGATGAAGATTGAACTCGAGCGAGATCTGCAACGCGCAGCTCGGAGTGACCGTTGAGAAGAAGCAAGCACGTCGATCAATGCTGCAAGCGTAGAGAGCGATCGCTTCGTCGTCAACCTCCCCCTTTTGATTCTCCTGCACTTGATGTTGACGGCAAGCGGCCAGTTAAACCGAAGCTCCGGAGCTGAGATCGATCCCTGTTCTTAGCGTGCCCCTCCCTTCGGCGTAGGATTCAAAACGGCGGAGAAGTTCATCACCTAAAGCGGGTTATTCGGCGTGTAACAAAGACCGTCGTTGTCCACCCCCGGCCAACCACAGGGTGTTATGCTAAACCAATGAAACAGGAATAAGGGGTGGACTATGAATCATGACCGGGTTTGTTTACGAGACAAAAGAAAGGGGTTGGTCGTCCTCGTCTTAACCCTGTGGATCCTGGTTCTTCCCCTTGGATATCAGACACGCGCCGATACCAATGGCGATACTCCAGTTATTATCCTGGAGAAGAAACAGGGGGAGGAGGGGACACTTCAACTCATCCTTGCAAGCGCTCCCGAGGGAGTGTACATGTACGATATTACGATTTCTGTGAGGGATAGTCGCATCGTGCACATCCGCTCGGCCAGGGGAATAGCGATCGCAGGGTTCTACTTTCAAGTGGTAAAGACAAGCGGGGACTCGATCGAGTTTCGCGCGTTGGACCTTGATCGGAGCGGTGTGTTGCCAGGAGCTCGGGATGTCATCCTGGCGGAGATCGACGTGGTAGGATTGGCGAGGGGACGAACGGGAATCGATGTGGAGGTCAATAAATTTATCGACCATCGGGACCACAGGGTTGTCCCCCGGGTGGAGTCAATCTCGTTGGAGGTGTTTACCCCCGCTCCCCAATTATCCCCGATCGGAAGCTCTGTGAAGGTTCCTCAGGACCTGGACGGGGATGGTCTCTATGAAGATATCAATGGGGATGGGAGGCTCACCCCAGAGGATGTCTCCCTGTTTGCCCTTGATATCAACAGTGAGGCCATCCAGACGCATGAAGAATCTTTTGATTTTAATGAGGATGGGAAGATAGACCTTGAGGATGTCCAAGCATTGGCCGCCTTGGCCGAGAAGGCTAGTCCCATGCTTACTAGCCTGCGGCTGGAACAGGGAAGAGGGGAAACAGGAAAGGAGGTTGCCCTCGAATTGCTCTTGGTCAGAGGAGCTCGTGGACTGCAGACCTACGATCTGGTTCTCTCTGTATCTGACCCCCGAGTGGCCCAGATCAAGGGAATAAAAAGTGATGCGATAGATCAGCGGTTCTTTCAGATCGTTCATCAGGACCCTGGTTCCATCGAGTTTCGGGCCGCGGACTTCAGGGATCAGATCCAGCCTGGGACGGATGGCGTTACCCTGGCGACGGTTATCCTCACAGGCATGAGCAAGGGCGAGGCGAAGCTCGACATCAAGGCCAGGGTGATGACGGATGATGAAGGAAACCTGATAGAGCCGTTGGTTCAGTCAGGCGGGGTAACGATAACCGTCTCCCTCTCACCGATTGGCGACTCAACCCACCGTCCACAGGATTTGGACTACGACGGACTCTACGAGGATGTGAATGGAGATGGGAGATTGACCTTTGCCGATCCGCTTTTGTTGGCCTTCAATCTTGGTAGCGAGGTGATCCAGGGAAACCCGGCTCTGTTTGATTTCAATGGCGATGGAAGGGTCGATTTCAATGACGCGGGCACCTTGGCCACGCTCGTCGAAAAGTTTGAATAACCGGATGCAGGCCTTATCACTCGCTATTCTTGCAATCTTAGATTGAAGGCCTTCCTCGAACAGGGAAGCGCGCGTTCTTATAGCCTTTTGCGGGAGGATATAGCAAAGTCCCTGTTAAAGGAGTCTTCCCGATGTTGATGGCGAAATAGACTCCTCTTATCGTGAGGTGTCCTTTCCATATCACGTTGGTGGCGCTGATTCTCTTCAATGGGACTTGCGTTCTCATCCTGATCCCCTCCTGTTTATCGGTGTAGCCCTTTGCCCCTTTCCTTTAAGTAGTGGAGTCGATCGGCCCTTGGGACTTGCTTTCCCTGCGGTATTGCGGCATGAGGGATTATTGATGCCGAATTTGCGTAAAAAACCACGCTGAATGGGATACATATTACAGACACGGGTGGAGGCTTGTGTTATGTGGAGGCTTGTGTTATACTGCGCTCACATTATATCTGAAAAAGGCATAGCCATCGTGAGGTGGCAGCGCAAAACCGTGGGTCTCTTAGAGACAGCCAGGTTGCCAGAGACAGGGAGGCTAGGATTTAATGTTGACTCTGTCGGGGGCGACCTTGATTGTAGCTAGGAGATCTTTTTCTTTACCCCGTATTATTTTCGATGTGTGGTCCCCCTGGCTTTCCGGAGTTAGGTACGTTAAAACATTCACCGAACCTCCACATCCCCTTCACGGTAGCTTTACAACTGAGAAGTAAAGTAGCGATGTACGAGAGCAACAATTCAGTATTGTGCCATTATGCTCTTGAATTCCGGAGCTTCTTGTACTGTAGATCGCAGTTCAGGAGTAGATTTACGCAGAGGAGAGCGAGGCTAGTCTAGGAAGAAGGAGGCACACAGCTATGACTGTTTTCCGGAAGCGTCCCCACGCTAGTAACCGAATTGAGTTATTCACTGTGTGCCTTCGTCATTATACCACAAAAGCCATCGTTTTGCCGTAATGGCAGTTACAACAGCAGAAAGAGAAAAAAGGAGATATCAAGAATGAAGGAATTGATGTGGAGAATCGGGAGTCGAATGGAGTCTGGACAAGGGAAGGGACAGCACAGAAGGCGGTTGGTTCTGCTAGTTGGGATCGCGCTGCTTCTCCTCTTCTCACAGGCGCCGGCCCATCGTGTGCAAGCGGCACCGCCTCTGTGTGTCATGGAGATAGCGACGGACAAGTCCGTATACCATCCGGATGAGCCCGTTCAGCTCAATATGTGGATTAAGGTAAATGCCAATCTAGACCTACCAGCAATAGAGAATGCACGCCTGGAGGTGGAATTAAAGCAGCCGTTCGGGACCTTTGTAACCCTAACCCATCGAGGAGGCATCTCCCTGCGCAAGGGAGCGGAGTGGGAGGAGCAGTTGCTCTCCCTTCCCATAACCGGAGAACCCTTCCGAAACATGGGCAACTATGAAGCCCATGCGGTGCTCCTCTCGCAGGCCGGTGAGATCTATTGCGAGGCCTATACTGTCTTCGCTATTGAAAGTATCTTTGGGAGGATGCCCGGCACGCGGACGCTCATCGTCACCTCAAGAAGGACGGAGCTGACGGAGCCGTTCGTATCCAAGTTGGCTGTCTGGCTTGAAGCAGCTTACCAAACCAAGGTCCAGGTACTCTATCAGGAAGGAGTCTATGAGGCCTATCAGAGCGGGCTCTATCGGGACTTTGATGTGCTCATCTATTACGCGACGGACTATCAGCAGTCCCCGCCCCCGGAGTTGATCAAGGACATCTTCGAAGGCGAAGGGAGAACCAAGAAGAAGGTGGTCTGGATCGGTTACCACCTGGATAAGGTTCAGGCCTACCTGCGGCTGTATGGCTTAAGTTATGGAACGCTCTCTGGGGGGAATGAGCCGGGGAAACTGCTCTACCTCGATTCCGGAGTGAGCTACGACCTGCGCAACCCTGATTGCATCTCCGTTGAGGTGATCAACGACGACCTCGCTCGCGTCCGTGCCACCGTGGATGATGCCCCAATCATCGTCAGCGCCAAGCAGACCTATTATCCGGAGGACGGTGAGTGCTTCTACTTCGTCGGCTTCCATCCCACCTCCTACATTGCTCCCTTCGGCGCGCATCTCGTCTTCTGTGACATCCTAAATGAGGTCTATGGGATCGAGCGAGGGAAGATAGCCCTGGTGAGGCTGGAGGACATTCATGCCTTTACCGATTCTCAACAGTTACTCTCCATTACCGGCTTCTTGAGAAGCGAACGTGTTCCCTTCACCCTGGCCTTGATCCCGGTATACGTGGGTGGAGATGAGATAGAGATCCGCTTAAGCCAGGATAGGGACTTCAGAATCAAGGTTAAGAACGCCCTCTTAGATGGAGGAGAGATCGTCCTCCATGGAGCTACCCACCAATATGATGAGGTGACCGCTGTGGATTATGAGTTCTGGGATGAGAAAACCGGCACTCCCATAGGCGGCACGGAATATGCCGAACAGCGCGTGGCAGATGCGCTGATGGAGATCGAGTTCTCCGGACTTAGACCCTATCTTGCTGGCTGGGAGACCCCGCATTATAAAGCTGATGAAGAGGCCTATACCGTGTTTGAAAGATACTTTGAACTGATGTATGAGGACCCCCGTTGGGGGTTCGACCTGAAACGCATCCCCTATCCGGTGGAGACTGAGCGCAACTTGTATGTCCGCTCGCAATTGAGCTATGTGCGGGCGGACTCCCCAGATACGGATGTGAGCACGATACTCCAGGAGGCAACTCTACTAGCCGGCCTGGAACATGGCGCATTGGCCTCTTTCCACTACCATCCGGAGATGGGGCTCGAAAGGTTAAGGACTATCATCCAGGGCTTAAAGGAGCAAGGCTGGACCTTCAAACCGATCTCCTCCTTGCTAGGCACTGAATAACACCTTGAGAGGAAGAGACTGTGAAGAAAACTAACACGGCGGCAAAGAGAAGGGTCCAGTTCATCTTCCCCAGCCAGACCATCGAGGAGCTTGACCGGCTGAAGGAGCAGATGGGGGCCTCCTCGCGAACCGAGGTGTTGAAGACCGCCATCGAGCTTATGCATTGGGCTATGGCACGGCTGGCAAAAGGTGAGAAGATCGCGGCGGTAGGGAATGATGAGATATCGGAGACCATCGCTATTCCCGGTGCTCACTCCTTTACAAAAGAGCCGAGGCCGTGACCATCCCGACTGATTTCCTCACCTTCTTCTTCCTTTTCTACTGCGTCCTATACAACCTCTTCCTCTGTCTATGCTTCCTCGTCTTCCAATTGTTTTCCAGAAAGGGGAATCGGGCTGGTAAAGGCGTGGCTGCAACAGATTCAGTTAAAGAGCCGCCGATCATCACGGTGATGATCCCCGCACTGAATGAGGAGCAGGTCTTGAAAGAGACGGTCCAAAGATTGCTCGCCCTCCCCTATCCTGGTCGGTTAGAGATCCTAATCATCGACGACTACAGCGACGATAACACGGCAGCCATCGCAGACAGGCTGAGCCTTGCATCTGAGAGGGTCTATATTTTGCGCAGAGGCCCCTCTTGTTCGCGGCGCGGAAAGGGGGATGCCTTGAACCATGCCTTCTCTCACCTACTTGCCAGCTTCCCCAAACGAGATAGGGAAAACTGGGTCATCGGGGTCTTCGATGCCGACGGCCGGGCAGTCGAGGACGACTTTCTCATCGAGGTTGGGAGAGTATTCGGAGACGATTCGGTAGCTGCTGCCCAGTGCGGGGTACGGATCAGGAACGGCCATCATCTGCTTGCCGCCCTTCAGGATGTCGAGTTTGCCACCTTCTCGTTTATCACCCAAACCGTCCGTGACCGAACCTCAGGGGCGGTGGCTCTGGGAGGCAACGGGCAGTTCATCCGCGCCGCCGTTCTAAATCGGCTGAGCCAAGAGGGAGGCTGCTGGGATGTTTCAGCCCTCACCGAGGATTTGGATATCGGGGTCCGTATTCATTTAGCTGGTGGACGGATCAGGTTTATCAATCGATGGGTGGAGCAAGAGGGAGTAGAGTCCTTTAAAGCGCTCTTCAAGCAGCGGCATCGCTGGGCGTGGGGAACGCTGCAGGTCTTCTCAAAGCACCTCTTGAGTGGGAGAGTTTTTTTAGCCAAGCTTCCTCTAGTCAAGAAACTGGATTTGCACTACTACCTGAGCTTCTGGATAGTGCCCTTTGTCGTTCTCTTCTCCTTTCTCCTCTCCCTTCTTGACCTCACAGGGATTTTGAAGATCACGAATACTTTCGGCGTGGCTTTCCTGCTGGCTAACTCATTCAGCTTTATTCCAATGATGGTCTTGGGATTGGTGTGGGCCAAGGTGCCAACACATAAGATATTGTATTTGGTCCCCTTGGCAGTGATCTATGCCTATCACTGGATTCCTGTGCTCCTGGCAGGATTAGTGAGTATTCTTACCCATAGGCAGCCGCACTGGGTGAAGACCAAACGCTACGCGCTTGTGGAAATGAGCACAGAAAAGGAAACGATCGCAGTGGAGGTAATAGCAAAGTGAGATCCGAAAAAGTGCTCATCGTCGTTTCCCTACTACTCGGCCTGGGATTGATGCCCTTCAGCGCAGTGGCTTCTGTCTCGCCTCAACACCTGGCCCTCTCATTCATCCTGACCGAGATGATGAACGAAGAAGGGGGCATCTATACTCAATATCGGACTCTCCCCAGTTCTGAAGAAGGAGCAGCCGCGGGCCACGAGGTCCTGCTCCAGAACAATAGCCTGTTGATGCTCTACGCCGCTCGAACAGGAGACCAGCAACTCCTCGATCAACAAGTGGAGGTAATCAAGGATTACTTCCTGGAAGAGAACCTCGGGTTGCTCCACTGGAAGTTGGCCTCCACGATGCACCACTCGGAGAGTTCCTGGGGGACCTATTCCAATTCCCCGGGGGACAGCCTGCGGGTGGCGGAGGTTCTCCTCCTGGCCTATGAGTATTGGGAAGATGAGACCTATGAAGAACTAGCCCTCAAGATTGGCGAGGGGCTCAAAAGATATAACATCGCGCCGGATAAGACGCTGCGCTATTATGCTTCCTGGACCCCGGCGCTCGAGTCAGCGGGATATGGCGATAGAGTCGTTCTGGCGCAGCTCGACTTTGGGGCTATGGCCAGATTGACTCAGCAGGATAGGGCTTGGGAAGAGTTCATCGTCGTGAACCTAGAGATAGCTCTCTCGGGGATGACCGATAAAGGACTATACTATCAAGACTATCTTCCTGAGCAGCAGAAGTATGAAACAGGCAACGGTAGCATGATCGAGATGGCCCGGGTTGCATATCATCTTGCCGTCTATGGTCGAAGTCTTGGTGATCCTGCTGCGTCAGATGCAGCGCAAAAATTTCTTGCCTTTGTCAAAGAGGAGTATACAACCAAGGACAGGATACCCGGACGATATGATCCTGAGACCGGCATACCGCTGACAACCTGGGAGAACATCGCTGTATATGCGCTGATCGCCCGAATTGCTCTAGAGCTTGAGGACTCCTCGTTTGCTGAGGAGATCGTCGAGGAGAAGATCCTGCCTCTCCAACAACTGGACCCGCAGTCTCCTGTCTATGGTGCGTTTACAGTTAGATTCGACGATGCCTATGTCTCGGACACACTTGAGGCTCTTCTGGCCCTAGTGACCCGTGGAGGTCCTGCGGCTGTGACAGAGCAGGAGCCCATTCATGCTGTATGGTATCTTGGTTGGCAAAAGGAAAGCTATCTTCAACCCAGTGTAGTAGATGATCTACGGCAGATTCAGTCAAGGCTTTGCCCGAACTATATCGGTCTCTCCGCCATCGTTTATCAAGATAAGAAGACCTCCTCCGACCCCTATCGCGATCCAGAGAGAACCGCAAGCGATGAGGCCCTCCGCCACGTGATCTCCCAAATCCATCGGATGGGGATGGGGGTAATCCTTCTCACTCCCCTATTGCCCGACGACGGAACATGGGAGGGGGCAATCACGCCCGAAGATGTCAGCGTATGGTTCGAGCACTGGCGAGAGATCCTCCTGCATTACGCCGAGCTGGCGGAAGAGACCCGCGTAGAGATCCTGCTCCTGGGCTCGGAGCTCGTCACCCTGCGCGACCGAACGAATGATTGGAACAGGCTAATAGTGGCCATCCGAAATCGTTATCACGGCAAGCTCAGCTACTCGGTCAACTTCTGGCTCAATCGCGATGGATATCGGCAGGTCCTGAAGATGTCCCAATGGAAGCACATGGATTACATTGGAGTGACGGGCTACTTTGAACTTACCGACAAGAACGATCCTTCCGTAGAAGAACTTGAGGCAGCTTGGCATAATGATCGCCATGACCAGGACATCTTGGCTGATCTAGAGGGCTTGAACAGGAAATATGAAAAACCGGTCGTCTTTTGGGAGATCGGTTACTTTAGTAAGGATGAGACTAACGTCTATCCCTGGAACTACCCTCGCCCAGGTGAGGTGGATGAGGGTGAGCAGACTGACTGTTGGACTGCATTTCTGAATGTATTTCAAGGTATCGATTGGTTCAAAGGATACGGGATTTATGCCGAGCAAGTAGGGCTGCCGCCGAAGCCCCTAGGTTATGATGTGCTAGGGAAACTAGCAGAAGAGCTGCTGAGAAGGGAGTGCAGTGAATAAAGCTATGAGAGTATCTACATTAAGCAACCTGGGTGGATATCACTATATATCCAGGAGTAGATATGAATTCAAATACTTGGTTAGGCCGGAGGTTGCTGAAAGAGTGGTCGATTTCCTAGCACCCCATCTTGAAATGGATGAGCATTGTCGCGGAAGGGACAGCAATTCCTATACCGTCAGAAGTATATATTTTGATAGCCCTGATTTTGAATGTTTTCACGAAAAGCTTGGAGGGCAGAAACACAGGGAGAAATTTAGAATCAGAACTTACAACAATCCGGGCTCCAGACCCCTCTTTTTGGAGAATAAGATAAAGGACGGTTTATCCTACGTAAAAGACAAAGTCACTCTCAATGCGGATACCCTGAAAGCAATAAAGAACCTGGACTATGACAGTTTAAGCGAGGTGGATAGGCATGACAAAGATAAGCGGATCCTTGACAAGTTCTTTTTCTATATTTATCGCAAGGCCTACTCTCCTGTCGTGCTAGTAGTATATGACCGAGAGGCGTATGTCTATCCGGGGCAAGATACGATTAGAGTAACATTGGATAAAAATCTCAGGGCGAGGATGTTTCCCAATTTGGCACAGATATATGACGAAGAGAGATTAGAGTATCTGCTTTACCACTGGATCATTTTAGAGATTAAGTTTACCGATATTTTGCCGCGATGGATGATGCCGCTGAACTCCCTCTTTTATCTGAAGCGACAAGCTTGCTCCAAATACTGCACATCTGTGGCTCATTTCATCGGTGAAATCCCCTCTTTCAAGGATGGTTTGGCCTATGTTCGGAGAATCTGAACCTATCGTAGTTGCCTGGATTGACGTACTCAGCACCATATCGCTGAGTCTGCTGCTTGGAATTTATGTAGCTTTCGTATATAGAACAGTGACTCCTGGATTTAACTACTCAGTCTCCATTTTGCATACTCTTCTGTACCTTTCCATGATTGTTTCCCTAGTGATGCTGATAATCTCAAATCAAATCGCACGCGCATTCACCCTTGTCGGGGCGCTTGCCGTCATCCGCTTTAGGACGCCGATTAAGGATGCCAAGGATGCGGCGTTCATATTTCTCGCCCTTGCCGCAGGCATGGGGGCAGGGGTAGGCATGTATCTAGAAACAGCCTTGGGTACAACTCTTATCGGCGTCTTCATGTTGCTGATACATTACGCAAAATTCGGCTTGCGCGCGAAGAGAGAGACTCTGGTCAAGTTCACCGTACCCCTTAACGGCGAAGAGACTTCTCTTTATCACAGGGGGATTTTTGAACGCTTCCTTCGAGAGTACAAGCTCATAAATGCCCGGTCTTTGCATGAAAGCAGGAGACTGGAGCTAACATTTCTTGTCAAACCTCAGAAGGCGACGGACATGATCAAGTTCTCCCAGGCGCTCTCTTCCATACCGCAGATCGAGAAGGTATCCGTAATAGTTAGTGAAGATGAGGAGCTGACTCAGAATATCTTTTAATGGCTACAAAGGAGGGTAAGATGAACTCTTCATTGAGCGTTGGAAACTTGCAACTGAGATGGTGCATAGTAGGCGCACTTTTGAGCCTTTTTCTGGCAGCTACTGTCGTTCCTGCCCAGACGCAATCGGTCGTCATAAATGAGTTCTTGGCCTCTAACGGCACGATATTAGCCGATGAAGATGGAGACTACGAAGATTGGATCGAGTTTTATAACCCGACAACCGAGCCAATAAACCTGGACGGCTATACCCTGACCGACAAGCCGGATATCCCTAATAAGTGGACGTTCCCAGCAGTCACGATCCAACCGAATGGATTTCTGCTCATCTGGGCCTCCGGCAAGGATCGCCGCACGCCAGGTAACTGGGATTTCAAAAGACCGCTCATCCTAGAGTTTGAAAGTGCGGGCTACTATGACGGAGATTTTGCGAGGATCTTGGTCAATGGCGAGGACAAGTCCCTGAACCTCAGGGGCACGAATATTGTGAGGCTTGATGAGCAGGGCGACTATATAGAAAGCACAGTGTATGATACTTTTGAATCCCCCGATGCTGATGATGATATGGTTCGCTATTTCGAGAACTTGTCGAATGGAGAGATCGTCATCTTTGCGATCAGAGATGAAGCGTCCGACAATTTGAACTCACAAGCGAGATCTGCCTTAGAAGCTTTAGGCAGTAAATATATAGGGCAATTAGGGCATCAGGATTCTTGGGGCATGATTAGCGTAGTGGGGCAGGGGAAGCTCGCAGAAGACTATCAGCCTAGCAGTGAGGGCCCTGCTATGGCCAAGCTTGCAAGTAAGATGACTTTGCACACCAATTTCAAGATCAACAAGGATGGCGAGTTTTTGGGCCTTTACGCCCCCGATGGGACTGAAATCGACTCTGGGAAGTTCGTTAGTCAGGTGCGTGATGTCTCCTTCGGCCGTCAGCCTGACGGAGGGGAAGGCTGGTGTCTCTTCTCCGAACCGACCCCGAGCGCCCCGAACGATACAGCCTGCGCAACTGGGATTGCCGAGCCACCTGAACCTTCCACGAGCAGCGGATTCTACGAGGGGCCCATTACAGTAACATTGTCCGCAATGCCAGAGGAGGTAGCGATCTATTACACTCTGGATGGTTCAATACCAACAGAGGCCAGCCCGCGATACATTGATCCCTTAGTCATCGACAGGACGCAAGTCCTCCGAGCCCGCGCCTTCAAGGATGGTCTGATTCCAAGCCCAATCAGGACATATACCTATCTCATAGACGAAGACGTCCATCTGCCGGTCCTCTCATTGGTGTCCGATCCGGCAAACTTATGGGACGATGAGATCGGTATTTATGTAGAAGGATGCTACCCAGCTCATCCCAACTATGTGCAGCACGGTCGAGAATGGGAACGACCGGTGTCAGTACAATTCTTCGAAAAGGATGGCTCACTAGGGTTCGCATTGGGCGCAGGCATTCGCATCTTTGGAGGATACACTAGAATTTACCCGAAAAAGAGCTTTGTCTTGCATTTTCGCGAGCGATATGGCCAAGATCGGCTGGACTACCCCGTGTTCTCCGGGGATGAACCAGGTAAGCCTGACCTGCAAAGTTTGAAGAGTCTTGTAGTAAGAAATGCTGGGGAAGACGGCTATTGCAGCAATCCCCGAATCCGCGATCCTCTAATGCATACTCTATGGTCAGAGGAAGGCGGGCTAGTTTCAGCGAAAAGGTCTGTTTCCGTCTATCTCAACGGAGTACCATGGGGCATTTACAACCTCCGTGAGCATATCGACACAGATTATATCGCCACAAACTTCGGCGTTAAAGACTTTGATTTGATCACTGAGGAAAGAACTGTTAAGGCAGGTGATGCAGTCCACTGGGACGCCACGCTTTCATTCTTCGAAGGCCATGATTTATCCTCAGATGTTAATTACGCCCAAGCACAAAAGCTCATCGACGTCAAGAACTTTACAGATTTCCAGATCTTCCAGATATATGGTGCAAATATCGATCTAGTAGCCAATCTAGTAAAATTCAGGCCTAGGACCCCCGAGGGAAAATGGCAGTGGATCATGTGGGATACAGATCATGCCTTCGCGCTGGAATCATACAATCCCGTTTCACACAACACGCTTGCTTGGGGAACGCGGACCAGACCACAGCCCGATCTCGGACCGCCTTGGGATGATGAAAGCACTTCGTGGTCAACCCTGATACTAAGGAAGTTGCTGGAAAACGAGGAATATTGTAATTACTTCATCAATCGTTTCGCGGATTTATTGAACACCACATTGCACCCGAAGAATGTCATCGCCAAAATCGATGCGCTGGCCTCGATCATCGAGCCGGACATCCCTCTGGAGATGGCTCGTTGGAGCAGCGAGTGGGGAGGAACTCTTGAAGAATGGTTAGCGAATGTTCAAGGGCTTAGAGACTTTGCAAAACAGCGCCCGGGCTTTGTACGAGAACACATCATCGAGGAGTTTGGGCTTATGGGCACAGCGCTTCTGACCATCGAACCGCCATCAGGTGAAGGCTCCGTTAGGGTAAACACGATCTTACCAACGACCTACCCTTGGCATGGCTCGTACTTTCAAGGCATCCCGGTGAAGTTACAGGCTGAACCAGCGCCAGGTTATAAATTTACCGGTTGGGGTGATGCTTCCCTGCCCAGGAGCGCCATCGTCGTTGTTTCGTTGCCCGAATCCTACAGCGTTCAGGCTCTCTTCCTCCCATATGAGAAATAAAATGAAGATTCTCTTCTCTTTCCTCAAGCCAAGCTGTAGCGTATAGCGGAGGCATTTTGTGAAGATTCTAACGATTTTCGGCACAAGGCCTGAGGCGATCAAACTTGCTCCGGTTATCAAGGAATTGCAAAAGTCCCCGCTGGTCGAACCGCGGGTGTGCGTCACGGCACAGCACCGTGAGATGCTCGACCAGGTGTTGGAGGTGTTCCACATTGTACCCGACTGTGATCTGGACATTATGCACGAAGATCAGAGCCTGTTTGACATCACATCTCACGCCCTCCGATTGCTCGAGGATGTGCTAAAGGAAGAAGGGCCTGACATCGTATTGATCCAGGGGGACACCACGACGGCATTTGTCGCCAGCCTTGCTGCCTACTACTTAAAGATCAAGATCGGCCATGTGGAGGCTGGTCTGCGTACAGCTGATAAGTTCAACCCCTTCCCTGAGGAGATCAATCGGAGGCTTGTGGATGTTCTGTCCGATCTCTGGTTTGCCCCCACACAAAAAGCTGAAGCAAACCTGCTCCGGGAAGGATTCCCTTCCGGAAACATCTTTGTCACGGGAAACACGGTGATCGATGCCCTATTTTTCACCTTGAATCGAGAAGTCCCGATCGCGCGCCAGCAGTGGCTCAGCGATCTGGGGCTATCGAGGGGAGATTCGCGACTGATCTTGGTCACCGGCCATCGAAGAGAGAGTTTCGGTGAGGGCTTTAAGCAGATCTGCTACGGGTTGCAGAAGATCGCAGAGCACAACAAGGATCTTCAGATCGTCTACCCCGTACACTTAAATCCCCGTGTTCAAGAACCGGTACATCGTATCTTAGGAGGAATAGAGAACATCAGCCTGATCGAACCGTTAGACTATGAACGGTTTGTATGGTTGATGAATCAGTGCTATCTGGTATTGACCGACTCCGGAGGAATTCAAGAGGAGGCCTCCTCATTGGGGAAACCGATCCTTGTGATGCGGGAGAAGACCGAGCGTCCGGAGGCGGTTGAAGCAGGTATTGCTAGGCTAGTCGGAACAGATTGCGACAAGATATTCACAGAAACGCAGCGGCTGTTAGACAATTCTGCCATCTATGAGAAGATGGGAAAAGCAATAAGCACGTTTGGCGATGGCCGGGCAGCTGAGCGGATCGTTGAAATACTGCTAAACCATGTTAAGTGAGGGGGATGTATTCACGCCTTTGCTTTTTTGAAAAAGGGAGAAAGCTGTTTCAAGAGGCTGGGACTCATAAGCGATGGCAAGACGCACTTTGCTCATTCCCATTTACCTCCTGAATGTGTTTTTTGCGCATCCAGGGAGGCTTTCGGTAACCCGGCTATCTCTTTACTTTGAGACCCGTGGCTTTGCGCGCCTGGATCGCTCCAGTGTTACCATTTCGTTGTCTCCCGCAAGCAAGTGACCCTTTCGGGGTCGAAAGGACTGCTCTTCTTCTACCACCTCCTTTGCCTTAGTATTGCTATAAATGCCCGCTCACCTTTGTGAAAGGCGAAGGGGTACACCGATCAATTGCTCGTGCATCTTCGTCACTGTAGTAGATCGTCGGTAACTGTCCAGCTAGCTGAACAGTTACAAAAAATTCATATGGAAGAAATATGCAAATAGCAGTTGCACCGAAGGGCGCGGGTGGGTAATGTCAGATCGTCATGAAACGACGAATAGTCACTCTATTGATCGCAGTCACTCTCACTAGCTCCCTCGCCGTTTGGGGAAACGGCGGGATTGTCCACCTTCCGCTGACCGGTTCGATCAACCCGGTGAGCAAGGACCTAGTCCTGCGCGTGATCGCCCAGGCTGAAGAGTCACAGGCGTCGCTTTTGGTAATCGAGCTTAACACCCCCGGCGGGCTGGGTGAGTCAATGCGTGACATCGTCATGGCCGAACTCGCCTCCGCGGTCCCGATTGTCGTCTTCGTGGGGCCGGCCGGTGCACGCGCCGCCTCGGCAGGGGTTCTTATCACCCTGGCCGCCGATGTGGCGATAATGGCCCCAGGGACGAACATCGGGGCTGCCCACCCGGTCGACCTGATGGGAGGCGGGCAGGATCAGGACGAAACGATGGCCGAGAAGATGACCAATGACGCTGTCGCCTTCGCCAAGTCGATCGCCGAGGAGCGCGGCCGCAACGTAGAGTGGGCAGAAGCTGCGGTGCGTGAGTCGAGCTCGCTCACCGCCTCGGAGGCCCTTGCCAAGGGGGTAATCGATCTGGTTGTCGCCGACTTCGATGAACTGCTGGAGCGCCTCGATGGCTACACCCTCCCCGACGGCCGTGTGCTACGGACAGCTGGGCTGCCCGTAAAAGAGGTCAAACCGAGCTTGCGCGAGCGGCTTCTGGGTTACCTCGCCGATCCTAATATCGTCTACATCCTGTTTATCCTCGGCCTCTACGGATTGATCTACGAGTTCTTCCACCCAGGGATCGGCTTTGGCCTCGCCGCCGGCGGGATCTGTCTTGCCCTCGCCTTCCTCGGGTTGCAGATCCTCCCTGTAAATGTCGTTGGGGTCGTGCTTGTCCTGTTTGGAGTCGTGCTGATGGTCCTAGACGCATTCACACCGACAAACGGGATCCTGACCACTGGGGGGGTGGTTTCACTCCTCGTTGGTTCGTTCACCTTGTTCAACATCCCCAACCGGGCGATCGGCCTTTCCTGGTCGACGATCCTCATCACTGTTGGGACAATGACCGCCCTGTTTGTGTTCATCATCTCCAAGGGACTCCTAATCCAACGCAGGCAACCGGTCACTGGAAAGAGTGGAATGATAGGGGCAATCGGGAACGCCCGCAGCGACCTCGATCCCAATGGAAAGGTGTTCATCAAGGGTGAGTACTGGGAGGCTCGCTCCCTCGAAGGGCGAATCCACGCCGGTGACCCAGTTGTCGTTGAACGCCTCGAAGGGCGCACACTCCTTGTCCACCGGAAACGATGATCATCCGGGTAGTGCGGTACCGTTAGTGCTTACAAGCTCGTGAGAACACGTGAACCGATCATCGTCACGATGCCCTTAAGAATAAGTGCCCCCAGGATCGTTGCCCTCCACCTCAAGAATGGGGATGATCCCCGTGGCTTAGGCACAGGAGACGCTAACGTTAAAGGCAGAGCGTCTTGAGTGGGGTACAATTCTTATCAAGGAAAGTTAAATTTTCCTTCCCTGTCGCGCGGGAAAGGAGGAGAGAATGCGACAGATCGCACTTTCGGTCGCCTTTATCACGCTGATCGGCCTGTTGGTTGGGATGTTGTTTATCTTGGTGCAAATCAACCGTCAAGGCCTCACCATAAACATCAAAGGGCAGGTTAAGCTGGCAGACGCCACCACAGGCGTAATGGGCAAGGTCAGCCTGGTCATGGAAGAACCCGTGAACCTGATTGCCACAGGCCCGGACAAGGAGGCAATACCAGCAAACCTTTCGGTTGCGCCCTGCCCTCAGTGCGGGGGAAGCATGGTCCCTGTTCGTTGGTACCCACTGAGCGGGGAGATCGAGTGGCGTTGCCTTGAGTGTGGCTACACAAGTGAAGCACCGGAAACGCCTTGATAAATTAAGGGCAAACCTCCGACTCCTCCTGATCGTCCTTAGGAAGAGCCAAGCGACCTCAAAGAGTGAAAACTCAAGTGCTTTCCGGCCAGAGGAGAGTCCCTCTACTCGTCGAGGCGTCTTCCTTCTTCCCACAAAACGTGGAAGAACTGCTCATAAGGAGCGGCAACGAGTGGAAGACCGATGAGTGCGAGGTCGACCTCGTTGTTCTTCTCCAAGGCGTAGTAATTCCAATTCGTCGAGCCCACAAGAACCGTCTCTTCATCTATAATTACCAGCTTGCAGTGGGTCGTCTCTGAGGGATCGTCAAGGCGGATCTTGACCCCATGTAAGTGTAGGTAAAGCGCTGCTTCCAGATTCTCCTCGGCCGAGCCAGGATAGAAGGCACAGTCATCGATTAAGACTTTAACATCTAGCCCGCGAGCGGCCGCATCGACCAAGGCGCCCAGGATTTCGTTTGAAAGGCTTCCTTTGTACTGCGGATAGTAGGAAATCCGGTACATCACGACATGGATCGATCGCTTGACCCGGTGGAGGAGTTCGAGGAGCAGGGAGGCGTAGTTTGCAGTACCCACAGTCTCCGGTATTGGAATAAGGAGCGGACCCTCTCCGGTTAGGAGGCCCAGATCAAGCCTGATCCCGCCAGGTGGCAGGTTCCCCCTCCACAACCTGTCAAAGTATGTCGCAAACACTTCCCCCACCTGCTCGTCTTGCACCTTCACGTTTGCCTGTTCCTGATCGGTGAAAGCGTAGTGGTTCCAGTTTGAAGAACCAAGGATTACCACCCGCCGATCGACGATCACCAGCTTGGCGTGGATGGTAACTGCAGGATCATCGAAGCGAGCCTCAATCCCATGTACCTTAAGAAATTCAATTGTCGGCCGGTTCTTTTCAGTGATCGATGTGGACCATTCGCTCTCATCGAGAAGGACGCGTACCCGTACTCCGCGGGAGGCCGCCGCGAGTAGCTCATCCCATAGGGGTACCTCATCAAGCTGGGCGTTGGAGAGCAAAAGGTCGATCGACTCCTCCGCCGCGGCGAACGTCTCTTTGACGCAACAGCAATAAATGTTCTCCCCCGGTCGATCGATCACTGGACAAACGAGCGTCTGGGCGATGAGGCCCGCCCCAACCGCGAATAGAACGAGGAAAAAGAGAGCCGTCTCTCCCATAATCCGCCATTGCAGCCGTCGATTCATCTGTGCTACAATTCTAATGTCAGGAGGAAGAGATGGTCAAAGAACTCGATGCAACAAAGCTTCGCTACACATGTGATCCCGCGATATTTGACTTTGAGACGAGCGCTGAACTGGAGCCCCTCGACCACATCATCGGTCAAAAGCGGGCGATCGCGGCACTCAAACTCGGTTTGGGAATCAAGGACGCCAAGAATCGCTACAACATCTACGTGGCCGGCGGACCAGGAACTGGGAAGATGTCCGCGGTAGAGTACTTTTTAAGCCATGTGAGCAAAGATGAGCCCAGGCCTCCAGACCTCTGCTACGTACACAACTTCGACAATCCCTACAGCCCTCGCTACCTGGAGCTCCCCGCCGGCATGGGATGCCAGTTGCGTACAGACATGGAACACCTGATCGTACGGCTCAAGCGCGACATCCCCAAGGTCTTCGAGTCGGACGAGTTCAAGGCACGCAGCAAGAAGATCAACGAGCGACACAGCGAGAAGCGAGCAAAGCTTTTAGAGGAGATGGAGTCAAAGTCGCGCGAGCATGGCTTCGCAATCCAGCGCACCCCGATCGGGATCAATACCCTCCCGCTGCACAAGAAGGGCGAACCGCTCAGCCAGGAAGAGTACGAGGCTCTCTCCGAGGAGGAGCGCGCGAAGATCCTTGAGAGACAAGGCGAGGTACAGACCCTAATTCAGGAGAGCTTGCAGGAGATCACTCGCGTGGAAGAGGAGCGAGAGGACGAGATCAAAAAACTGGCCAAGGAAGCTGTTCTGTTCATGATCGAGCCGCACTTTAACCAGCTGAAGGGCCGCTACGGCGAGCTCGACAAAGTGGCCACCTTCCTCGAAAACGTTAAGGCCGACATCGTTGAGCACCTGGAGGGGTTCAAAGGGGGAGGTAACCAAGGGACCAAGACGGTGCCTTTCCCGTTTCCTATTCCCCAGGCCGATCCATTCAAGCGCTACTATGTTAACGTCCTGGTTGACAACTCGCCGACTGAGGGCGCTCCAGTGATTGTTGAGCAGAATGCGACCTACACCAATCTGTTCGGCTCGATCGAACGGCGTGTGCAGATGGGGGTCGCCATCACCGACTTTTCTATGATCAAGCCAGGCTCACTCCACCGGGCCAACGGAGGCTACCTGGTTCTAAACGCGAATAACCTCTTTCGCGTCGGCCTCAGTTGGGAGGCGCTGAAGATTGCGATCAAGCGACGGGAGATCCGAATTGAGGACCCGTTGCAGATGCTCGGCTATTCTACGACCGAGGGGTTGAAGCCGGAGCCAATCCCGTTCCGGATGAAGGTGATCATAATCGGTAGTCCCCAGATCTATGAGCTCTTACACTACTACGATGAGGACTTCCCCAAGTTGTTTTCCGTCAAGAGTGACTTCGGAACGGAGATGGAGCGTACCCCTGAGCACGAGCAGGAGATCGCGCGCTTCTTACGCGCCCGTTGTCAGGAGGATGAAAGCCTGCTCCCGTTCGACGCTAACGGTGTGGCAAAGATCGTCGAGTACTCCTCAGAGCTCGCTTGTGATCAGAAGAAGCTCTCCTGCCAATTCGGGAATCTAACCTCGATCGTCAAGGAGGCCTCCTATTGGGCACGCATCGAGGAATCGCCATACGTCACCGGCGAACACGTCCGCCGTGCGCTCAAGGAGCGTGACGATCGACGCAACCGGATCGAGGAAAAGATACGCGAGATGATCGCCCGCGACCAGATCCTGGTCGATACCGAAGGGGCGAAGACCGGACAGGTAAACGGACTGGCTATAGTGCAGTTTGGAAACTACGCCTTCGGAAAGCCATCGCGGATCACGGCGACGGTCCATACCGGCAAAGGTGGGATCGTCGACATTGAGCGCGAGGCCGAGCTCGGCGGGCATACTCACACCAAAGGAATCATGATCCTAAAAGGGTTCCTCGGCGAGCGGTTCGCCAGGGAGAAACCCTTGAGCCTCTCTGCCAGCCTCGCCTTCGAGCAAAGCTACTCGATGATCGATGGAGACAGTGCATCTAGTACCGAGCTCTACGCTCTTCTCTCCAGCCTGGCCGACCTTCCGATCAAACAGGGGATTGCCGTCACCGGCTCGGTCAACCAGAAGGGAGAGATCCAACCGATCGGCGGGGTGAATGAGAAGATTGAGGGGTTCTTCAAGGTCTGCCAAGCAAAGGGATTAACGGGTGAACAAGGGGTGTTGATCCCTGTGCAGAACGTCGATAACCTGATGCTCTCCGAGGAGGTTGTTGAGGCCGTTGACAAGGGGGAGTTTCACATCTATCCCGTCTCCACCGTGGAAGAGGGGATCGAGATCCTGGCCGGCGTCCCTGCCGGAACTCTGAAAGCAGACGGCACCTTCCCGGAAGGGACGGTCTTTGCCCGCATCGCTACGCGCCTGGAGCAGATCCGCAAGGTGCTGAAGGAAGAGGCGGAAAAGGAAGAAGAAAAGGAAAAATCCGCCTAACGCCCTTCCACTTAGGTGCCCCTTTAAGCTGCGCCACGAGCCGCTCCGCTGTAGCCAGCCCTCTCTTCCACAGCGGCCGAGGCGACAAAAGAGGCGGTTCGTGTAGCGAGGAAGGCAGGCATCAAGGTATCGATCGATCTCAACTACCGAGCACTGCTATGGTCACAAGAAAAAGCGCGTGAGGTCATGTCAGAGTTGGTGGATGCAGCCGACATCCTCATCACCACTGAGGAGGACACAGAGCGGGTGTTCGGGATCAAGAAGGATAATTACGAAGAGGTTGCCAAGGCTCTGGCTGATCAGTTTCACCTTGAGGCAATGGCAATCACCTTGCGCGAGACACCATCGGTGCGGCAAAACACCTGGACCGCCATTGCATACGCCAATGGGAAAATCCACCGCGGGCCGAAGTTTAAGATCGAGATCGTGGATCGAGTCGGTGCCGGGGATTCCTTCACCGGTGGGTTTCTTTTCGGTTACCTGCACGACGGCCCTGCTGCTGCGGTGCGCTATGGCGTAGCCATCTCCGCCCTCAAACAGACCAACCCTGGCGACCTTTGTTGGGCGACCCGCGAGGAGACCGAACGCCTCCTTGAGGGTGGTGGCTTGCGCATCGTGCGCTGATGTAGAACCGAAAGCACGATGGCCTTAAGAAGTCAACCTCTCCACCAACCCCTCGAGGCCGAGTCGCCGCGATCCCTTCACAAGGAGCAGATTCCTGTCCCCTTCTAGACTGCGCCTGATACAACCCGCCAATTCCTGGCGGTCAGAGTAGATAATCGTACTGCGCGGAACCTCCTCCAACACATCCTGCACTGCCTGGTTTGCAAGCTCTCCCACTGGGAAGATCGGGGAGACGCCAAGGCCAAGCGCGAGATCGATAATCTCGCGATGGAAACGTGCTGACTCCTCTCCTAGCTCGAGCATGTCGCCAAAGACGAACGATCGTCGACTCACCGGCAATTCAAGCTCAGCCAGGGTTCGCAGAGCCGCCTCCATTGAGTCGGGGTTGGCATTATAGGTGTCGTCGAGGAGATAGCCGAATGGGACACGCAAAAGCTGTAATCGGTGCGATACTGGCTCAAACGTCGCAACCCGCCGCTCGATCGTTTGCGGAGGCACGCCGAGGTGTAGCGCGCAGCTAACCGCCCCGAGAAGATTGGTCGCGTTGTGGCGGCCGATAAGCGGGCAAATCAAGCCAAGCGGCGGCTCGGCGATCTTCACGTGCAAATTGGGAA
>JAUWYG010000010.1 GCA_030615945.1 Candidatus Bipolaricaulota bacterium
CCACCCGGCCTGTGTAGGCTCTGTGTCGAGCATCTGATGAACGCAGACGATGGTCGGATCGTCTGTAGACGAGAGGTCTTCACGCAGCCAGTCAAGCTCCACTTGTGGGAGGAACCCACGCACGCCGGTGTAGGTATAGGCTAAATCGTTTCCCTCCTTATCGTATTGCACGTCCAACACGACGAAGTGGTAAGCTCCGACGTCTAAACTATAGTAGGTGCTCGTGATATTGACGCGCTCCCGGTACTCCTCTTTGGAGAGGTTGTAGACGTCGTGATTTCCTATCACGTGATACCGGGGACCGTCGAAGCGGGCATAGATCGCTTCGGCCTCCTCTAGGATTTGCGGGATGCGGTACGGATCACCCAGATTGGCCCCGAGGACGACCCAGCCGTTAACAAAATCTCCGAGCTCGATCACAAAATCGGCCGGCCACGCATTCATCGCCTCCACGAACGCGGATAGGCGCTGTGGGTAGTTGGTCATCGTCTTTCCCTCGAGCGGCGAGTCCGCATCGTGGGCGTGGAGGTCAGCGAAAATGCCGATGCGCGTGACATCGGGAGAGTTGGGCTCCTCAGCGAGTGCAGCAACAAAGAGAACAAAGAGGGAAACTCCAGCGATTAGAAAGGTCAGCCACCTTGATTGGACCAGCGTGTACCCCCGTTATTCGATCTTCCTTAAACCGGACATCCGTCTTTCCTAAAAGATTAGTACTGGAGCTCCCAGTCTGCTTGCTCACCTTCTCCTTCAATGAGGATTGTGCGGGTGACAGGATCCAAGGTCACTTTTGCCCAGGAGGGAGGGACTCCCTCGGTCTTGTCGAGTAGCGCCTCAAAGGTGACGTAGTGGATCCCGTCGATCAGGGAATAAGCATTCTTATGATCCTGGCCTTGGAAGACAGCGATCACCACCCCGGAGTTGCATATGAGCGCCATGACCTCCTCTTTGTTGGCGATTTCAGGGCCGCCTGAGAGAATGTCGAAGTCTACGTCTAGTCGTTGGTGGACGCAGACGATCGTCGGCTTATCCGTTGCAGCGAGGTCCTCTTGTAGCCAGTCAAGCTGAGCTTGCGGGATGTTCCCTTGCACAACCCAGAAGGCGTGGCTGAGGTCCTCTTCCTTCTTGTTGTACTGAGCATCGAGGATCACGAAGTGGTAGGCGCCGGCATCGAAGCTTCCGTAGGTTGAAGAGGCCCCGACACGTTCGAGAAACTCCTCCTTGGACAGATCGTACACGTCGTGGTTCCCGAGGACGTAGTAACGTGGTCCGTTGAACGTGGCGTAAATCGCTTCTACCTCCTCCAAAATACCTGGTATGCGCTCTGGATCGCCGTACAGTGGAGGCATGACATAACGACCATTAACGAAGTCTCCTAATTGTATGACTAGATCGGCCGGCCACACATTCATTGCCTCCACGAATGCCTGTAACCGCTGACTATAGTTTGTATAGACGTGCTCCTCATTTGGAGAGTTAGTGTCGTGCGCGTGCAGATCGGCAAAGATTCCAAGATGTAGCGGGCCAGATACGGTGAGATCATCGGCGAGCAGTGATGTGGGAAGGATTGTGAATAAGAAAAGACTGAAACACAGGATTCTTAGTCCTTTTAGCAGATGCATAGACTACCCCCTTTTTATTTTTCACTACAGCCTAACGTGTGCTCTCCGAGTTGACAACCCACATCAGGCCTTGTCGTCTGTCGAGTGACAGGCTACCCTCTTTTTATCGGAACCTATCCAAGAGGAGCGATTCTAAATGACAATAGCCCAGATTCAAGATACGATTCACCGTACTGCGGTCGAGCATGGCTGGTGGGAATCTCCACGCTCAACCGGCGAGGTGCTGATGCTGATGGTAACCGAACTTGCCGAGGCGATGGAGGCCTACCGGGAGGGAAACCCCGAAAGTAAAGATATTCCAGGTTTCTCCCGGATGGAGGAAGAACTGGCCGACGTCGTCATCCGCCTCCTCGACTTCGCCGGTGGAATGGGACTGGATATCGATGGAGCTCTCCGGGCCAAGATGGCCTATAATGAGCACCGCCCCTACCGGCACGGTGGGAAGGTTGCCTAATTGGGTCTTTTCTCTTGCAGGCCGCAAGGCCGAGGTGCAACCCTATCCACGCATCGGATCGCCCCAGCCTCTTTGCAAGAGGGCGTTTAAGTTGGCTTGACGTCGCAAAGCTTGTCAACTTGCTGCTTGATGGGTATACTGCCTGGGAATTCTTTAAAGATACACAAGGGGGATACTCGATGGGGCAAGCGAGGAACGTATGCTTTGTGGGACATTCCGGCTCCGGCAAAACAACCCTCGCCACTTCGCTATTGAAGAAAGGCGGCATTAAAGACCAGATCACGTTTGACACCTCCCAGGAGGAGAAGGATCGGGGATACTCGATCGATATGGGGTTTGGTTCCTACGAGGTTAAGGGAACACGGATTACCCTGTTAGATACCCCAGGTGGAGACGAGTTTGTGGAGGAGATGTACAAGGCGGTTCCTGTCGCTGATCTCTGCCTAATCGTGGTGAATGGAGAGAAAGGGGTTGAGGTTGTCACCGAGCGGGCGTGGGAACTCACAGGGGCGGCGCAGCGTCCGACCGCCGTCTTCGTTAACCAGCTCGATAAGGAGAACGCCGATTTCGATGGGATTCTCTCCTCATTGAGCGACCACTTCCAGGGTAAGTTTGTCCCGCTGCATCTCCCGATCAAGGAGGGCGGTGTCTTTGCTGGGGTAGTGGATGTACTGGCAAACCGGGCTATTTACTTTTCTGATAAGTCAAAGAAGGAGATCCCTTCTGACTTGCAGGGTGCCGTTGACCAATGGCGAAACTTTTTGTTAGAGGAAGTCTCTACGCTTGATGACGAGTTAATGATGAAGTTCCTCGAGGAGGAGGAGATCACCCCTGCTGAGCTTACTGGCGGACTGTCTAAGGGCATCTATGAAGGAGCATTAATCCCGGTCCTCTGTGGTTCGGCTGCGGAGGAAAAAGGGCTTGATCTATTGATGGACTCCTTTGTCAACTTAGCCTCTGCCCCCGCACAAGAAGCCGATGCTCCATGCACCGCTGTCGTCTTTAACTTGGCTAGTGATCCCTATCTCGGCCGCCTCACCTACGTGCGTGTTCTTCAGGGGACGCTCAAGGAAGGAGGGACGTGCTTTGATCTTTCCTCTGGGCGCAAGGTGGAAGTTCGCGACCTGTACACCTTTGAAGGGACAAAGCAGAAGCGCGTCTCCCAAGCAGAAAGCGGGGCGATCGTTGCCATTGGCAAGGCGGAGGATCTCCCCTTAGGGATCACCTTGGCCGCACAGTCGGATGCCGAGCCGTTCTTGATGCCCGAGTTCCCCAAACCGGTCTATTCCCGCACGATTCTTCCCAAGAGTCAGTCCGACGTGGAGAAGATGAGCACCGCACTGAAGGAGCTCGCCTCGACTAAGGCCACGGTGCGTGTGGAGCGAGACCCGGTTACGAAAGAGATGATCCTGTGGGGGATGGGTGATGTCCATCTCTCGGTCTTCATCGATCGGCTGAAGAACCGTTACAACGTCTCGCTTAAGACGCGTCGCCCACGTATTCCCTATAAGGAGACAATTCGGAAGAAGGCAACTGCCAAGTACCGGCATAAGAAGCAGACTGGTGGTCGCGGTCAGTTCGGCGAGGTCTACCTACGGATTGAGCCACTTTCCCAAGGCGAAGGGTTCAAGTTCATCGACAAGATTAAAGGTGCGTCGATCCCCGGACAATACATTCCTGGGGTACAGAAGGGAGTCATTGAGGCAATGGAGGAGGGAAACCTGGCAAAGTATCCGGTTACCGACGTTGCGGTGGCGGTTTATGATGGGAGTTTCCACCCAGTTGACTCCTCTGAGCTGGCGTTTAAGTTGGCCGCACGGAACGCCTTCCGGATGGCGTTTGACCAAGCAAGCCCCTGCCTTGTCGAACCGGTGATGGACCTTGAGGTGCGCGTTCCGGATGACCACACCGGAGACATCGTCAGTGATTTAAATGGGCGTCGTGGTCGGATCCTTGGGATGGAGCCCTCCGGTCGGATCACGACGGTGCGCGCTGAGGTTCCTCTGGCCGAATTGCAGAGCTACGCGCTTGACCTCAAGTCCCTTACCCAAGGGCGGGCAACTTTTCAGATGCACTTTTTGAAGTATCAGCATGTCCCTGCAAACTTGCAGGAGCAGATAATCGTTTTGTCCAAAGAAGCCGAATGAACGTTGGACGGTACATGCACCCGGATCCGGTCACGGTTTTGGCTGACGCCCCACTGAGTCAGGCCAAACAGGTGATGGAGGAGAACGGTTTCGGCCTCCTTTTAATCACAACTGCCGAGGGCGCTCTCAAGGGATTTATCACCAAAGGGGCGTTAAAGGAGGTGACCGACTGGGAGGTTCCGGTTGAGAAGGTCTGTTTCGAGGCCCGCTTTGCTGTCTCCCCTAACGATACTCTGGAAAAGGCAGCCCTCATCCTCCTCGGGAACCAGTTGGTTCTCCTTCCGGTGGTCAATGATGGCCGCTTGGTCGGAGTCATCACCCAGAGTGAGATCCTTCGCGCTCTTGCCCGCGCCCTTGGGATCGGCCGTGAGGGGACCCGGCTCACTGTAAAGGTGCGCCACGCCACCGACGATCTGTATCGGGTTTTTGAAATTCTACAGAAGAATAATGTACATATCGTCAGTATGATTCAGGGTGAAAAGGATGAGGCGTATTGTCAAATAATCCTGCGCACGCAGGGGATCGCGGATAAAGAGGGACTGCGCACCGAGCTCGAGGCGGCGTTGCACAAAGAGGAATGAAAGAAGTCTCCCTCACTACTCACCGCAGGACTGAGTTTCTCGATATCACCAGCCTTGTCCAGGACGCGCTTGCTCGGACGTGCGCAGGGGAGGGGATCTGTTTTATCTACTGTCCTCACACCACCGCTGGTCTGATGATCAACGAGCGGGCCGATCCGGCAGTTGTGCACGACATCGGCTCGTTCCTGGAGGAGTGTGTCCCGGAGGGCCATCCCTGGACCCATGCGGAAGGGAATTCCCCTGCTCATGTCAAAGCTGCCCTGATCGGGGGGTCTGTGCAGGTCGCCTTCGAAAAAGGGAAACTCCTTTTGGGAAGGTGGCAGGGGATCTTCCTTGCCGAGTTTGACGGCCCGCGAAAGAGGAGGATCTGGCTTGCGATCGCATCTTGACAGTGCTGAGCCCCTCCGTTAAAATGAACCACTGATTGGGTCAGATGCCAGCGTAGCTCAATTGGCAGAGCAACTGATTTGTAATCAGTAGGTTGCCAGTTCAACTCTGGCCGCTGGCTCTGGTGTTGTGTTTTGGAGGGGTACCGAAGTGGCCAAACGGGGCGGACTGTAAATCCGTTGGCAGCTGCCTACGGGGGTTCGAATCCCTCCCCCTCCATTTGGCAGCGATTGGGGGTTTCGGTTACACTGTTACCTGCCGAAACGCCCGTGTAGCTCAGGCGGTAGAGCACTCCCTTGGTAAGGGAGAGGTCATCGGTTCGATTCCGATCGCGGGCTCTCGCTTGGGAGGAGAGTATTCTTTGCAAGTTAGTTTAGAAACGTTGTGGTAACCAAGGAGGTTTTCAAAGATGGCAAAAGAGCAATTTGTGAGAGACAAACCCCACCTGAACATTGGAACGATCGGGCACATCGATCACGGGAAGACAACGCTGACCTCGGCGATTACCAAGGTGTTATCCGTGAAAGGCAAGGCCAAAGCACTCGACTTCTACGACATCGACAACGCCCCCGAGGAGAAAGAGCGGGGAATTACGATCAACGTCCGGCATGTTGAATACCAGACTGACACTCGACACTACGCTCACATCGATTGCCCAGGGCATGCTGACTATATCAAGAACATGATCACTGGTGCGGCTCAGATGGACGGAGCAATCCTTGTGGTCGCTGCTTCTGATGGTCCGATGCCGCAGACGCGGGAGCACGTACTGCTTGCCAAGCAAGTGAATGTACCGGCGATGGTGGTCTACCTTAACAAGGTGGACATGGTCGACGATCCCGAGCTGATCGACTTGGTGGAGATGGAAATCCGTGAACTCCTCTCCGAGTATGAGTTCCCTGGTGATGAGATTCCGGTTATCCGTGGGTCGGCGCTCAAGGCGATGGAGAGTGGGGACCCGAATTCCGAGGAGTGCCAGTCGATCATCGAGTTGATGAAGGCTGTCGATAGCTACATTCCGTTGCCGGAGCGTGATGAGGATAAGCCCTTCCTGATGCCGGTCGAGGATATTTTCTCCATCAAGGGGCGCGGGACGGTTGCTACCGGCCGCGTTGAGCGCGGGAAGATCACTCCGGGGGTTGAAGTAGAGATAGTCGGGATCCGTGATGAGGTCCAAAAGACCGTCGCTACGAGTCTCGAGATGTTCAATAAGACGCTCGACTACGTAATCGCTGGAGATAACGTAGGGATCCTTTTGCGTGGGATCGAGAAAGACGAGATCGAGCGCGGGCAGGTCATCGCTGCCCCCAAGACGATTACACCTCACACTCGCTTTGAAGGAGAGGTCTACATCTTAAGCAAGGACGAGGGTGGACGCCACACTCCGTTTTTCGATGGGTACAGGCCACAGTTTTTCTTCCGCACCACTGACGTCACCGGGACGATCCACCTTCCTGAAGGGGTGGAGATGGTGATGCCTGGGGATAATGTAAAGATCACTGGCGACCTGATCCACCATGTCGCCATGGATGAGGGGCTCCGGTTCGCCATTCGTGAGGGTGGACGAACCGTCGGCGCTGGCGTCGTGACGAAGATCATCGAATAAGCAAATCGAAATGGCAAAAAAAGGGGAAGCCGTCGTTCATGTTACCCTTGGTTGTAGCGAGTGTAACCGTCGCAATTACCATACCACACGGAACAAGTTAAATGTCCGCGATAAACTGAGCTTGAACAAGTACTGTAAGTGGTGTAAACGGCACACTCTACATAAGGAGGTCTAGGCAAGCTAGACCGAGATAGGCCCGTAGCTCAACTGGCAGAGCGTCCGACTCCAAATCGGAAGGCTGGGGGTTCAAGTCCTCCCGGGCCTGCAAAACTTAAGAGATGATGAAGGTGAGCTTGGATGCTTGAGAGGATTGCAAATTACTTGAAAGGGGTTCGCGGAGAGGTCGACCGGGTTAGCTGGCCTGCGCGCAACGAGGTCATCTCTCTCACCGCCCTAATCCTGCTGCTTGTTGTTGTCTTGACGATCTACATCTGGGGAGTGGATACGATCCTCCAGGCAATCATCAGGTTCTTCGTTCAGCTCTAAACCAATCATGCAAATGAAGAAGTGGTACGCGATTCAGAC
Source organism: Candidatus Bipolaricaulota bacterium (assembly GCA_030615945.1). Taxonomy (GTDB): domain Bacteria; phylum Bipolaricaulota; class Bipolaricaulia; order UBA7950; family UBA9294; genus UBA9294. The sequence goes on from JAUWYG010000010.1 coordinate 7,320, forward strand.
CTACGCTGGCTCGGAGTTGAAGGTGAAGGAGGACCTCAACGAGCGGGTGAGAAAACGCGGCTTGGAGAAGGACGTTGAGTCCTTCCAGGTCGACGGGGAGGAGACATTCTTCCTTGTCCCGGTGGAGGAGGTCATTACCTCGCGCAGCCGCCGGGGGGCAGGAACTGAGTACCGGATCCCTTATGAGTACGACCTTATCGCCAAGCCAAACGAGCGGATCCAACGGGGGGAGGTGATCGCCCGTAAGGCGCCGCTCCATATGGAATCCGACGCGTATGTGACCGACATCGAACCGCTGCAGCGAGTGATCATCGAGATGACAAACCGGAATGAGGAAGTGTATCTTATTCCTGTTGACAAGCGTATCCGCCGTGATATCCGCGTCGGTGAGAAGATCCGTAACGGCGTTCCTCTCACTTCGGACTCCGACGAGCAGTTTGTTGTCGCCAATAAGGGGAAGATCGTCCTGCGCGATAAGGTACGGCGAATAACGTTCGAGTACCCCGGCGGAAAGGAGAAGACAAGACTGGCCCCGGAAAAGTCTCTGGCAAAGCCACGCAAGGGAATGCAGCTTAAGCAAGGGGATCTCCTAGAAGGGGAGGATCAGATCGTCAGCCGTGCCTCCGGCCTCCTCAAGGTGAAGGAGTACAAGGATAAGCGGGTGGTGACGATCCAGCGGATCGAGAAGCGCCGTCTCTTTCCAGGCTACGTCTTCGGGAGGATGGGCCTTGACGAGGAGGCGATGATGGCGCTGATCGACGGGATGAAGGGGGCTGTTCGCTATGTCGGTTCGCGGTTTAAGCCGATACCGATCGAAGGACCGGAGATGAAGATCATCAAACGAAAGGCTGGTCTATTGGAGGTCCCTGTTAGCTCTGGCGAGCCGAAGATCGAGGTGGACTTCTCAGTCGGTGAGGTGGTGGAGATTGTGGAAGGGCCGTTTGCCGACTTTACTGGTGAGGTCAAGGAGATCGACAAGGATGCCGAAGAGGTGACTGTGATGGTTAAGATCTTCGGCCGTGAGACCCCAGTTCAGCTCGGGTTCGACGGGATTGAAAAGCTGTAACCGATAGCGGTAGGAGGAAAGATGGCAAAAAAAGAGATCGCAAAGATCAGTCTCCAGATTCCCGCCGGACAAGCGACGCCGGCTCCTCCGGTTGGTCCGGCCCTGGGTGAGCATAAGTTGAACATCATGGACTTCTGCAAGAAGTTCAATGAGGCGACTAAGAACGAGACACCAGGGGTGATTATCCCCGTCACCATCTCGGTTTACATGGATCGAAGCTTCGATTTCATTCTCAAGCAACCTCCAGCTGCTGAGTTGATTAAGATGGCTGCTGGGATACAATCTGGTTCTCCTGAATCGAACCGGATGAAAGTTGCCAAGATCACTGTTGAGCAGGTCAGGCGAATCGCCGAGCGCAAGCTCCCTGATCTCAATACCTATAAACTCGAATCAGCGGTCGAGATCATTAAGGGGACGGCAAAGAGCATGGGGGTCGAGGTGGTTGAGACGTGAAGCGCAGTAGACGATATCAGAGTGTTGCGGCGCTTGTCGAACAGCGCCAGACATATAGTCTTAATGAGGCGATCGAAAAGCTGAAGGAGTCCGCTACTGCTTCCTTTAACGAGACAGCCGAGGTTTCGTTTAACCTTGGGATCAAGGCGAGTCAAACGATCGTGCGCGGGACATGTAACCTTCCGCATGGGACAGGAAAAACGGTCCGAGTTCTTGCCTTTGCTAAGGGGGAGTCTCTGATCGAGGCCGAAGAGGCGGAGGCCGACTACGTTGGCGGCGAGGATCTGGCGAAGAAGATTCAAGGGGGGTGGCTTGAGTTCGATAAGGTAGTGGCGACCCCGGATATGATGTCGGTCGTCGGAAAACTGGGAAAGATTCTCGGTCCGCGCGGGCTTATGCCAAGCCCAAAGACTGGGACGGTCACTAAGGACGTGGGGAGGGTGATTGGCGAAGTGAAGAAGGGGATGGTGGAATTCCGTTCCGACCGTTATGGTGTAATTCACTCCGTTTTTGGCAAGGTTTCCTTTGATGCGGAGGCCTTGAAGGAGAACCTAGTTGCACTTATCCATAGCATTGTGGAGCACCGTCCTGAGGAGGGTGTCAAGGGCCGCTACATTACGCAAGCTAGCATTGCTACTACGATGGGTCCAGGAATTAACCTAGACCTTGCTGAGGTCATGGCGGTAACGGAGCAAGTGGACTAGGAGTAATAAATGTCAACACAAGGCAAGATAGAGGAGGTAGCTCGCCTTAAGAAGAAGTTTGAACAAGCCGCCTCTTTGGTCCTCGCTGACTACCGTGGACTGACAGCGGACGAGATGGTCAAACTGCGCGAGAAGTATACCAAGGAAGGGCTCGAGTTCCGGGTGGTCAAGGACACGCTGGCGCGGATCGCTGCGGAAGAAGCTGGGCTGAAGGAATTAGTCGATCTATTCGCTGGGCCGATTGGTGTGGCGATCGGTTACGACGATCCGGTTCTGGCGTTCAAGCTCACCGAGGAGTGCCGCGTGGCTTATTCCCCACGCTATACCCCCAAAGGGGGCGTATTCGAAGGGGTGGTCATTTCACAGGATGAGATTAAACGCTATGGGGCCCTTCCCTCTCGTGTGGAGCTTCTGGCGAAGCTGGCAATGCTCCTCAACAGCCCAATGCGATCCTTAGCGATGATGCTCAAGGCGAAGATCCGCGAGTTTGCCGCGGTGCTCAACGAAGTCCGAATTAAACGAGAACAGCAGGATAAGGAGGAGTAAGATGGGTAAAGAGGAGATCCTTCAGGAGATAGAGAACATGCCCGTGAAGGACCTGGCTGATTTGGTGGAGATGATCGAAGAGCGGTTCAACGTATCTGCAGCAGTGATGGCCCCAGTGGCGGTTGCCCCCGCTCCCGGTGAGGGCGGTGGCGCGGAGGGTGGTGGTGCGGAGGCCGAAACCTACAAGGTCCTCCTCACCAACCCTGGCCAGAAGAAGATCCAGGTCATCAAGGAGATCAAGGAGATTACCGGTAAGGGACTGAAGGAGTGCAAAGAGCTCGTCGACAACCTCCCTGCCACCATCAAGGAGGGAGTCGGTCCAGATGAGGCAGCGAGCCTTAAAGAAAAGCTGGAGGCAGCGGGCGCTGAGGTTGAACTCAAGCAGTAGTTTCGACGTTTTTACAAGTTCTCTGTTACGGTCTGCCTTAACGTGCGTTTGTGGCGTTGGGGCAGAATGTCCTTTTTGGGGGAGAAGATGATATATCGAGAACGGAGGTCCTACGGCCGGATTAAGGAGATCCTCCCTCCACCCTACCTGCTACGCGACGAGAGGGAGTCGTTTCAGAACTTCTTGAAGAAGGGAATCACACAGGCCTTTTCTGACATATCCCCCATTGAGGGGCGCGGGAAGGAGAGGCTCTCGCTGAAGTTTGTCGATCCATACCTTGGTGAGGCGAGAAACTCGGAGAGCGAGTGCAAGGATAAGGACCTCACGTATTCGCGCCCGCTGAGGGTGACAACACGTCTGCTTCAGGATGGTAAGTTGCTGCAAGAGACGGAGCTGTACATTGGCGACTTCCCGATGATGACCTCTCGCGGCACATTCATCATCAATGGGTCGGAGAACGCTCTTGTCAATGAACTCACTCGCTCTCCAGGAGTCTATTTTACCAAGGAGCAGAAGAACCAATACAAGGGGCATATCCTTCCCGAGCTCGGCGCGTGGTTGGAGGTGATCTTAGATACTCGGCGGATGACGCTCAAGGCGAACCTCGACCGCAAGGGAAAGGTGTGGGCGACCGTTTTACTGAAGGCACTAGGGTTCGATGAAGAAAGGATCCGTTCCTATTACAGCTTTGAGGTCTCCCCGGTGAGCATTGAGGCATTGGCACCATACATCGGCTATTGCGCCGCCGGCGCAGTTAAAAATAAGAAAGGGGATGAAGTCCTCCTTACTGCTGGAGAGCAGCTTCAAAAGGAGCACCTAGCGCAGTTGGAGAAGGCGCGGCTCTCTTCTGTTCGATTTGTCGATCGTTACATCCAGAAGACACTTGAAGAGGACCAGATCACCACGCAGGAGGATGCCCTGCGCGCAGTCTACCGTCGTCTCCGGCCGTCTGATCGTGCCTCACTGGCCCAGATGGGCGAGTACATCGAGAACCTGTACTTTCATCCCACAAGCTACCACCTCTCTAAGGTTGGGCGGTTCAAGGTGAACAGGAAACTGGGGATGGGGCTGAAGAAGCCCGTTTTATACCTCGCCGACATCGTGCGCACGATCAAACTTCTTTTGGAGGTTCCGAATGACCCGACGTGCCTCGATGAGAAGGACCACTTGGCGAACAAACGGGTCAGGCTTCCCGGCGAGTTGGCGGAGAACGCGCTGAGGACCGGGCTGGTGCGGATGGCGCGTATCGCACGCGACAAGCTTTCTAAGTACGCTTTGGACGAGAAGGACACGATTCGCCGTTTGATCTCCACACGCACTGTGCAGGGAGCGATCAACCAACTCTTTTATACCGGACGCTTTTCGCAGTTCCTCGAGCAGACTAATCCGCTGACTGAACTGACTCACAAGCGCCGGTTGAATGCACTCGGTGGTGGGTTGACCAAGCGCCGGGCAAAGATTGAGGTGCGGGATGTTCACCCCTCGCACTATGCGCGCATCTGCCCAATCGAGACCCCTGAGGGGCAGAATATCGGGTTGATCACCTCGCTTGCCTGCTACGCGCGGGTAAACGAGTACGGTTTCATCGAAGCCCCCTATCGGCGAGTGGTAAAGGGAAAAGTAACCAATGAGATTGTCTACCTGATGGCCGATGACGAGGAAAAATACAAGATCACCCCTGCTACCACTCCGGTGGGGAAGAGCGGTCGCATCTTCGGCGAGCGGGTGGAGGTACGAACCGGCCGCGAAGAGGTCCGTCTGGAGTCGCCAAAAGAGGTCGATTTCATCGGGATCTCACCGAAGGCCTTAGTCGGGATCTCCTCTGCCCTCATTCCGTTCCTCGAGCACGACGACTCAAACCGAGCACTGATGGGAGCAAACATGCAGCGGCAGGCTGTCCCGCTCCTACATCCTGAGGTCCCCCTGGTGGGGACTGGCCTCGAGCGACAGGCAGCGATGGACTCCGGGATGCTCCTTCTTGCCAAGAGAGATGGGGTCGTGGCCGAGGTGGATGCCCATTGGATCGTGGTTAAGCACGGCCGCAAGAAGGAGGTCTACCCACTTGTAAACTTTGAGCGCTCGAACCAGGATACGATCCTCCACCAGCGCCCAGCCGTTAGTGAAGGAGAAACGTTAGTCGAAGGCGACCTCCTAGCCGATGGGCCGTCGAGTAACTTAGGGGAGCTTGCTCTGGGGCGTAACCTTCTTGTGGGGGTCATGCCTTACGAGGGTTATAACTATGAGGATGCGATCGTCATCAGCGAGAGACTGGTCCGGGAAGACCTGCTAGACTCGATCCACATCGAGGAGTTCGAGGTCAAAGCAGAGGAGACAAAACTTGGACCAGAGGAGATCACTGCCGATATCCCCAACATCTCCAAGGAAGATCTAAAGAACCTCGATGAGGAAGGAATCGTCCGTGTGGGAACGGTGGTGAGCACCAGCGATATTTTGGTGGGGAAGATCACACCACGTGGGGAATCCGAGCCGACCCCGGAGGAGAAGATCTTCCGCTCCATCTTCGGGGAGCGGGCCCGTAACGTGAAGAACACGTCGTTACGGATGCCGCCAGTCTCCGGAACGGCAAAGGTGATCAAAGTGAAGAAGTTCTCCCGCGATCAAGGGGACGAGCTTGATGCTGGCGTGAACGAGCTGGTGAAGGTCTTTGTCGCACAGCGCAAGAAGATCTCGGTCGGCGATAAGCTCGCTGGGCGACACGGGAACAAGGGGGTGATCTCCAAGATACTCCCGGTGGAGGAGATGCCGTTCCTCCCGGATGGGACGCCGCTCGACGTTATCCTTAATCCAATGGGAGTTCCCTCGCGTATGAACCTGGGACAAATCTTCGAGGCGAACCTCGGCTGGCTCGCTCACTTGAAAGGCGAGTTGGTCTCTTCTCCGATCTTTGACGGCGCGCAAGAGGAGGAGATCTTGAGCGAATTGCACGATCTGCGCGAAGAGGCCGGTCTTGCTGAAGGTGATAACTACGATGGGAAGGTTATCCTGCGTGATGGCCGCACAGGTAAACCGTTCATTAGGCCGATCACCGTCGGATACATGTATATACTGAAGCTGGAACACATTGCCGATGAGAAGATCCACGCTCGCTCTACTGGTCCCTACGCTCTCATCACCCAGCAGCCGCTAGGAGGGAAGGCGCAGTTCGGCGGGCAGAGGCTGGGGGAGATGGAGGTGTGGGCCCTCGAGGCCTACGGTGCCTCCGCTTTGCTGCAGGAGATGCTCACGGTGAAATCAGACGATACGCGGGGAAGAATTCAGCTGTACAAGGCGATCCTGAAGGGGGAGGAGTTTCCGCAACCCGGCCTTCCTGAGTCGTTCCGCGTCCTGGTCCGTGAGCTTAGAAGCCTTGGGCTAAACCCGCGGTTGTATGACCGTGACGACCACGAGATCGACATCCACTAAGAAGGCGATCCAAGAGCACTCCGCCGGTTTTGTCCTTTACGCCGTCGGTGAAGGAGCAAAACGGCACTATCTGCTCCTTAGGCATTGTAATGGGGGCCATTGGGGGTTCCCGAAGGGGAAGATCGAGTCGGGCGAGGGCGAGGTGCAGGCGGCTCTGCGTGAGGCACAAGAGGAAAGTGGGATTGGGGCAATCGAGCCGGTTCCAGACTTCCGAGCGGTCAGTGCGTACCGTTTCTTCCGAGGCGAAACGTTGATTTCCAAGGAAGTCGTCTACTTTCTGGGCCGCGTCTGCCAGAGTGACATCGTCCTTTCTCAAGAGCACATAGAGTCACGCTGGCTCGTCTATTCGGCCGCACAGGGGACTCTTACTTACGCTGAGGCCCGCAACGTCCTCCGCGCAGCGGAGGAGTACCTTCGCCGGAAGCAAGCGGCGAGGGCGTGACTTTTGATCGATCAAGACAATCCTTTTGACGCGTATCGAAGCGTAATTCCTTTCCCTTCACGCCTGTTGGATCAAACCACTTGTTCAGTTCTGATGGCGGCAGATAGCGAGATTTCTTCGCTTTTTCTTCTTTTCCAAATATATCCAGGGGAGGTTCTTCCACGCTTTAAAGTTGACGCGAGGCTCCCTTGCCTATGACAATCAATGGGGAAAAGGAGCGGCGATGAAAAAGACGATCGAACGATACGGTCTGTGGGACAGCCCGATTACACCCCGTTATCTTGCTCAAGTGTTACGAATATCGGATGTTTCCTGGGACTCAGATGAGGAGACGCTCGTCTGGCTGGAAGGACGCTCCGACCGTGGAGTACTCGTCGCCAAACGACGTGGAGATGCCTCACGCGACCTCACTGCTGAACTCTCGGTGCGTGCCCGTGTCGGCTACGGTGGGGGAGATTTCACTGTCTTTAAGGGGATAGTCTACTTCGTCTGTGAGGGGCGTCTCTATCGACAGTCGCTCACTGCTGGTGGCCCCCGACCGATCACGCCGCCGTTTGGCCAGGCTGCTTCCCCCTGTATTTCGCCGGACGGAAAGTGGGTTCTCTTCGTCCACAGCGATGGTAGAGAGGACATTCTGGCGGTCGTTGATACTGAAGGTAAGTTCTGGCCGCAGAGACTTGCTTCGGGAAGCGATTTTGTCATGCAGCCGTGCTGGCACCCCTCAGGACAGCGCATCGCCTGGATCGCGTGGGATCACCCACGGATGCCGTGGGATGAGACGAGCCTTTATCTGGCCATCTTAGACGTGAGAGGAGATCGTCTCCCCATGGTGAAGCAGAGCGAGCGAATTGCCGGGGGAGAAGGTGTCGCGATTTTTCAACCCGAGTTCTCCCCGGACGGGAAGGCTCTTGCCTATGTCTCGGACCAGTCGGGCTACGGAAACCTCTATCTGTACGACCTGGTTGAGAAGGCTAGCCATGCGCTCACTGGCGGCGAAGAGGAGCTCTCACGGCCGGCCTGGGTGCAGGGGCTTCGCACCTATGGGTTCAGCTACGACGGAGAAAGGATCGTCTATCGAGCAAGCAAGGACGGAATCGACCGTTTGAAGTACATCGATCTTAGGACGGGAGACATCGAACCACTCGATGAGCACTTTACTGACTATACCCTCTTGCAACAGGTCACCCTCTCTCCGAGTGAGAACGTAGTTGCTCTGATCGCCCAATCGGCGAGGATCCCTCCCCGCGTGGTCACCTGCAGCCTTGCCCCGCGTCAGCACCCGCGTATCCACCGCTATTCGACCACGGGGACGATTCCGGACGATTGTCTGTCGGTACCTGAGTCGATCACTTGGGGCGCTTCGGATGGTGAGAAGGTGCACGGCCTCTACTACCCGCCTTGCAACGGTGCATTTGCTGGGACGGGCTTGCCCCCAGCGATCGTCCTGGTTCACGGAGGGCCGACTTCGCAGTACGCTGTTGGCTATCACGCTACCACTCAGTTCTTTACCTCACGCGGCTACGCCGTCCTTGAGGTGAATTACCGCGGAAGTACAGGCTATGGTAGGAAGTATCGCGAGGCGCTTAAAGGCAACTGGGGAGTCGTCGATGTAGAGGACGTTGTCTCTGGTGCACGACACCTCGCCGAGAGTGGTCGAGTGGATTTAGAGAGGCTCGTGATCATGGGAGGAAGCGCTGGCGGATACACTGTCCTTCGCGCCCTTACCGAGTATCCCGGTACTTTCAAGGCCGCCCTCTGCCTCTACGGGGTTTCCGATCTGTTCGCTCTCGCCCAAGAGACACACAAGTTTGAAGCCCATTACCTTGACTCGCTCGTCGGGGAGCTTCCACAGGCAAGTGCGATCTACCGTGAACGTTCTCCGATCTTCTCCGCGGAGCGGATCACAGATCCAATTGCCATTTTTCAAGGGGACGAGGATAAGGTGGTGCCCAAGAGTCAGTCCGAGCGGATCGTTGCCTCACTGCGCAGCCGCGGCGTTCCGCATGAGTACCATGTCTATGCAGGTGAGGGGCACGGCTGGCGCAAATTGGAGACAATTGAAGCCTTCTATCGGGACGTGGAGCGCTTCCTGCGTGATCACGTTCTGTTTAGCTAGCAGCGCTTTTTCTGAAAAAGCACAACTGGATGAGGAAAAAATATGGAACACCATAAGGCTATCAGTGGCGGACACTGGCTTTCCCAAAGTGACAAATTGCGTGTTCAATCGACGCCGTTGTTTTCGCGCGTTACGATGAGCCGCCTCTTGAGAGATGCTCCTCTTTTTAGCAAGAAAGGAGAATGATGAAGGTTCTCATCATCTTAAGTAGTCCGAATGCAGTCGGTCTCACCGCAGCCTGTGGAGAGGCCGCGCGCCATGGGATCGTCGACGGTCACAGCCCGGCGCGATTAGTTAACTTGAATGACCTTAAGATCGCGCGTTGTGCCGTGCATAATGACGGTTGGGGTACCTGTCGCATTAAGCACCGTTGCCAACTGGAGGATGACTTTCAATCCCTCCACGATACAATCAAACAAGCGGAGGGGTACGCCTTTGTCACCCCGGTGTACTTTGGTGAACCGAGCGAGCCGATGAAGGCGTTCTTCGACCGACTACGCCGCTGCGAAGCGACTAAGGATTCCGCCTCCGGGGAGACGAGTGCCATGGCAGGAAAACCGGCCGTCTGCGTTGCTGCTGCCGGTGGGTCGGGGCACGGCGCGGTGAGTTGCCTCACTGCGATGGAACGGGTTCTCAACCAGCTTGGAGCGGAGGTGTTAGATTTCATTCCTGTCACTAAACGGACGCGCGACTATCAATTGGAGACGATCCATGATGCCCTTATCGCCATGATCACGGCGGCGCAGGTCGTACCATCCCGGGTGACTCAGGAAGGCCGACGTCGCCCGTTGCGCAGGCGGCGCTAAAGCGCTTGCTAGAGCTGGTAGAGTTGGCTGTACTTGTCGGTGATATAGCGCATGAAGTAAGAGGGGTCCGGTTTGACGCCGGTGATCAGAGTCATAAGTTCCTTTGGCTCATAGATCTTTCCGAAGCGATGAACCTTCTCTCGCAGCCAACTGAGAAGGCTTGCTAGGTCACCGTGCACTATGTGCTCGCAGAGATCGGGGATCTCCTTATTAACTTGCGCGAAGATCTGTGCGCTGTAGAGGTTACCCAACATGTACGAGGGAAAGTAACCGAACATCCCGGCAGACCAGTGGACATCCTGAAGTACCCCGTGTGCGTCATCCTCTGGGACCACTCCCAAGGTACGCTCCATCGCCTCCTGCCACAGGTGTGGGAGGTCCGCTACGGAGATCCTTCCGTTAATCAGTTTTTCCTCGAGTTCGAAGCGGAGCATGATGTGTAGGTTGTAGGTTACCTCGTCGGCCTCCACCCGAATGAGAGATGGCTCGACGACGTTCACCGCGCGATAGAACGCCTCAATAGGGATCTTGGCGAGCGCGGGGAAGACCTCGGCAAGAATCGGCTGGAAGAAGGTCCAAAACGAGAGGCTCCTGCCGACCATATTCTCCCACATGCGCGATTGCGACTCATGGATCCCATAGGAGGCTCCCTCATCGAGCCCGCTCCAGCGAAGCTTTGGTGCGATTCCCTGGTCGTACAGGGCATGTCCTCCTTCGTGCATTGAGCTAAACAGTCCGGAGAGGAGGTCGTTTTCGGCAAAGCGGGTGGTGACGCGGACATCGCCTGGACCGGTGGTGGTGGTAAACGGGTGAACTGTGGTGTCGAGCCGGCCGGCGGCAAAGTCATATCCCATTGCTTTTAAAGCACGCAGAGAGAGCTCTCGTTGCCTGTCGATGGGGAAAGTATGCTTGAGGAATCCGGTCTGTGGGCGCTTGCCTTCCTGCAAGAGACGTTTGATGAACGGGACGAGTTTAGCCCGCAGCGGTTCGTTAAGCGCGTTAAGTTCGCTGGTTGTCATCCCAGGTTCGTACTCCTCGAGCAGGGCGTCGTAAGGGTTTTTCTCATAACCGTAGTAGTCGGCGAAGCGACGCGAGAAATCGATCATCTCTTCCAGGTGTGGTTGAAAGTGCTTGAAGTCAGACGTTGCTTTCGCGTGTTCCCATGCTGTCTCGCTTCGAGAGCGAGCGATGGCGAAACGCTCATAGAGGTCAGGTGGGATCGCCTTGTGGCGGCGATAGGCCTTCCCCATCACGCGTAGACTCGCGCGATCCTCCAAAGAGAGGTCGTCTTGCCCTTCGAGCTCCTTAAGGTAACGGCCAAGCTCATCACAGATCGATAGTTCAAAGACCATCTTGGAGAGCTTTCCGATCACCTCAGCCCGGGAGTCGTGCCCCTTTTGGGGAAGATAGGTACGTTGATCCCAATGAAGCAGGGCAAGGCTCGATTGCAACTTGCCTATCTCTTGCAGGTGTTCCTTATAGGCTTCAAGTGTGCTCACATCGATCCTCCTTTAAGTCTTAACGGGCCCTCGCCTTAAAAGGGATTTAGCCAAAGAAGGAAGCAAGGTGGCAGTTTGGCCAGGTCCTGTTAAAACAGGGGCTCGAGCACGGCATCGGTGAGGTAGAATGGGTGGCCGACGTAGTGAATGATCCCATGACGGTCGATGACGAACGTGTGTGGGATTCCAAAGATCCCGTAGAGGTGAGCCACTGCCTGCGATGCTGCAAGCGACTCCCACATGGCAACCAACTCGCTATAGCCGTTCTCAGTGAGAAATCTTTTGGCATCCTCCTTCCTTCGGTCGAGGCTCACTCCTACCATAACTAAACCCTTGTCCTGGTATCGCTTTCGCAGGCTCTCGAGGCGTGGCATGGAGGCGCGGCATGGTGTGCACCAGCTCGCCCAGAAGTCGAGGACCACCACCCGACCGCGGAAATCGGAGAGAGAAATGTTTTTTCCATTGAACCCTTGGAGGGTGAAATCCGGCGCGGTTTGCCCAACCTTGATCCCTGTGGGTGTGGCGGCTGGACCTGCTGGTGCAGGTTGAGCGGACGTCTCTTCCCTCGGAGGGAGCACGTTTGTGCTGGGTGACCAATCGTGAAAGAGACCGGCATAGATCGCTCCCCCAGTTACAAAAAGCACCACCGCGATAAGAGCGATCAGCCAGCACCGATGAGTCTTTTTTCGCACTGCCTTTTTTCCTTTCACCCCACTTCCTTTTCTTGCAGAGGCTAGCATATGGTGGTCATATAAGATGCGCGAATACGATCCCATTATCAAGTTAGGATACGATATATAAGGGTCGGTTTTCTATCTAGCGCTTACACCTTAACTAGAGCGAGTAGCCTTGTGCGTTGTGGCGGACTATGGCTGGTGAACGCCGCGCCAGGTCGTTTATAAGTTCAGATGCGGCCCAAGAGCAATGCCTTC
>JAUWYG010000147.1 GCA_030615945.1 Candidatus Bipolaricaulota bacterium
CAATATAGTGCCCGATCATTCGGCGGCGCTGTTCTACGTACGGGCAATGGACGATGATTACTGCGATGAGCTCTTAGAGAAAGTAAAGGACTGTGCACGTGGGGCAGCGATGGCGACCGGTGCCAAGGTCAAGATGGAGATACAGGGATCTTACAAGTCACTGAAGACGAACATGACTCTAGCACATACGTTCAAACAGAACCTGGAGGCGTTGGATTGGAAGTTCAGCGATGTCGATCCTAAAGAGCGGATCGGCTCCACCGACTTGGGAGATGTCAGTCACATAGTGCCAGCAATTCATCCCTACCTGAGCATCGGCCCGGATGACCTCGCCGGACACTCCACCGAGTTCGTCGAGGCAGCTAACTCCGAAAAAGGGAAAGAGGCGATGCTCACCGCGGCCAAAGCGATGGCAATGACGGCGGTCGATATCCTTCTGCTCCCTTCCTTGCTCGCCGCGATCAAAGGGGAATTTGCAGGAAGATAGATCCTAGAGGAACTCTTCGGCACAGCGGTCACCCCATACAGTATATAGTTTTTGTTTCTCTTAGAAGGGGAACCCTCTAGAAGAAGGGAAATATCCTGTTGAAATTCTCATCCCCAGAATTTATGCTCGTTGAGGGAAAACGTGGAAAGGATGAAGCAGATGAAGGGGAATCGCGCGTTGATTGTGATCGACATGCAGCGGGGGTTCCTTGAGAAGGGGTATCCGTTGTTCTGTGGCGAAGAAGCGCGGCGGATCATCTCCCCCACACGCGAGTTGGTGGAACGGGAACTGCAGCAGGAAACTCCGGTCTTCTTCAATGCAGACGCCCATGCCCCGAACGATAGGGAGTTTAAGATCTACCCTCCCCATTGCATACGAGGAACAAGGGAGGCACAGATCATCCCCGAACTTGCTATTTATCTTGATCGGGCGACCATCATCGAGACGGAGTCGTACAGTGCTTTCTTCAACACGGATCTGCACCGCCGCTTGCAAGGGATCGGGATAAGAACGCTGATTATCTGCGGCGTGTGCACCGATATCTGTGTGCTGCACACTGTCGCCGACGCCTACTACCGCGGATACGAGCTTGAGGTCCGCCGGGACTGTGTCGCTTCTTTCGACAACGACGCACATGCCTTTGCCCTACGCCACATGGAACAGGTCTTCGGAGCGCGGATCACCCAACAGGAAGACGGATGAACGACAAGGACCGATTTGCGCCCTCTGAGCAGATCCTCTCCGGAGAGACGGCGGATGTCTACTTCCTTCACGCCCGCCGCATCCTCGAAGCGGAGGGGAGCGACGCGGACGTCACGATGGAGGTCTTTCCGGCCCGCGACGGAATCCTGTGCGGAATGGAGGAGGTAAGACAACTCCTCAAGAAGGTCCTCTCTCCCGGAGGTGAAGCGTGGGCCATCCCTGAGGGGAAGAAGATCGAGAAACGGGAGGTAACACTTCGGATTAGCGGTTCCTATCGGAAGTTTGGAATCTACGAGACGGCGATCCTCGGAATCCTCGCCCAGGAAAGCGGTTGGGCGAGCGCAGCGCGCTCCTGCGTCGAGGCGGCGGGTGGGACCCCGGTGATCCATTTTGGGGCGCGGCATGTCCACCCCGATATCGCGGCACGCCTCGAGTACGCCGCGGTCGTTGGCGGGTGCAGCGGGTGCGCCACCCCGGCTGGGGCGACCCTTGCCGGGATCGAGCCCTCAGGAACTATCCCCCACGCCCTCATCCTGTGTATTGGCGACACGGTCGAGGCGATCGAAGCGTTCGACCGATATATCGACCCCAAGGTCAAGCGGATCGCCCTCGTCGACACGTTCAAGGACGAGGCCGAGGAGAGCCTGCGCGTCGCCCGCGCCCTAGGCGATCGCCTGTGGGGGGTGCGGTTGGATACCCCAGCCGAGCGAGGACGTGTCACCCCGGAGCTTGTACAAGAGGTCCGTGCCAGGCTCGATCAAGCCGACTTCAAGCATGTACGGATCGTAGTCAGCGGCGGGATCGACCCAGACCGTATCTACCTGTTTCAGAAACAAAGGGCACCGGTCGACGCCTTCGGGGTCGGAAGCGCCATCTCCAGCGCTGCCCCGATCGACTTCACCGCTGACATCAAACAGATCGAGGGCCGGCCGGTCGCCAAACGCGGGAGGATTCCCGGCGTTACCCCCAACCCGCGTCTGGAACGGATTATCTAGCCAGTTTGAGTCCCTTCTTCCTCTTTACTACCATGCAAAAAGGAAACATGTCAACGACCGATCGTATCGCTGAGAAGCTCGCTCAACTTCCCTCCTCGCCCGGGGTCTACCTGATGAAGGACGCGGGAGGGGCAGTGATCTACGTGGGGAAGGCCGCTGTGCTCAAAACCAGAGTCCGCTCCTACTTTCACGCACTGCCAGAGATGGAGGTAAAGACACGAGCGTTGGTGTCTGAGATCACCGACTTTGAGGTCATCAAGACCACCACCGAGGCAGAGGCGTTCCTCCTCGAGGACAGCCTGATCAAGCACCACCAGCCACGGTTCAACATCCGCCTGCGCGACGACAAGCGCTATCCCTACCTAAAGATCACCGATGAACCCTACCCGCGAGTGATGATCGTCCGCCGCCGACACAAAGACGTGGCCCGTTACTTCGGCCCCTATACCAACGCCAAGGCGATGCGATCGACCCTCAAACTCGCCCAGAAGCTATTCCCGATTCGCACCTGTAACCTTACCCTCCCCTTAAAGAAGCCGCGCAGGCCTTGCCTCAACTACCATATCGGCCGGTGTCTGGGACCGTGCGCCAATCTCGTGAGCGAGGAGGAATACGCTCAAGCCGTCGAAGGAGCAGCGATGCTCTTC
>JAUWYG010000177.1 GCA_030615945.1 Candidatus Bipolaricaulota bacterium
ATCCTGTCTGGTCCACGTGCGGCGCTGCCGCATGCCACAGCGGCGGACCGGGCTATCCAGTTGGGTGACTGTTTGCTCTTCGATTTCGGAGCAAAGTACGAAAGCTACACGGCGGACATCACCCGTACCTTCTCGATCGGCACGGAGAACCCTGAATGGAAGGAGATCTACGCGGTAGTGAAGGAGGCAAACGCCGCCGCGCGTCACCTTGCTGGGCCGAACGTCAAGGCGCAAGACGTCGACCGCGCTGCCCGGGAGGTCGTCGAAAAGGCCGGCTACGGCGAGTATTTCACCCACCGTACCGGACATGGCCTGGGACTGGAAGTGCATGAACCGCCGTATATCGTTGAGGGAAACAAGGTCCCTTTACAATCGGGGATGACCTTCACCATCGAACCGGGGATCTACATCTCGGGTAAGTACGGCGTCCGTATCGAGGACGATGTTGTCATCACTGAAGATGGATGCGAGAGTCTAACGACCTTTCCGCGGGAGCTTGTGGTTATCTAGTCTTCCCGCTCAGCTCGCGGTGGCGGAAGCAGTCAACAGTGTGGTCGTTCACCATCCCCACTGCCTGCATGAACGCGTAGCAGATCGTCGGCCCGACGAACTTGAATCCACGTTTCTTCAGGTCTTTGCTCATCACGACGGATTCAGGCGTCTGCGCTGGGATCTCCTCGATCGAACTCCACGCGTTGTGGATTGGCCGCCCATCGACGAAACACCAGATGTAGCTATCGAAGCTTCCAAACTCTTTCTTGACGGCGAGGAAGGCGCGGGCATTCCCGATGGTCGCTTCGACCTTGCGCCGGTTGCGAACGATCCCCGGATCCGAGAGGAGCGCCTCGATCTTCGCCTCGTCGTATGTCGCCACGACTGACGGATAGAATCGGTCGAACGCTTCGCGGTAGTGCTCGCGCATGTTGAGGATGGTAGACCAGCTGAGCCCTGCCTGCGCGCCCTCCAGGATGAGAAACTCAAACAGGAGGCGGTCATCGTGAACCGGGACCCCCCATTCCTCGTCGTGGTAGCGAACATAGCGTGGATCGATCCCCGCCCACGCGCAGCGCACAACCGTCATACACGCCATCCTTTCGTCGTTCTCTTTATACGGGTTTTTCCCATCTTAGCCGTTCTCTCTGTGAAACGCGACCCAAGACAGCATTGCTCTTAAGGCAAGGTCGCATTTTCCCAGGTCGCTTTACCTATGGTAGGATAACAAGAGAAGAAGGTGGTGGGATGGCAGATCTGATCATCCGCGATATGGAAGAAGGGGACGAGCGGTACGTAGGGACGTGTACCCATGTGAACGAGTTAGACGAGATCGATGCCTGCGCAAGGCAACGGCTCCCATGGCTCAAGAAGATGTACGCAAAAGGGCTGCGCGTCAAGGTCGCGCTCCTTGAGGGCAAGCACGTTGGGTTCCTCTACCTTGTGCCGATCGAGATCTCTCCGTGGGGTCCTCTGGGGGAGGGGCTGATGGTCATTCCGTGTCTCGTTGTGACAGAGTCGGCAAAGCACAAAGGGATCGGCAGAGCCTTGTTGGAAGAGGCGGAAGAAGAGACCAAACGCCAGGGGCGAAAGGGTCTCGTCACGCCTGCTTATACCCATGATTTCTGGTTCATGCCGGCTGGGTTCTTCGAGGCTTGCGGTTTCTTGGCAGTAAAGAGGAGGGGACAAGAGGTTC
>JAUWYG010000051.1 GCA_030615945.1 Candidatus Bipolaricaulota bacterium
GACGCGAGGGTGGCGGAATTGGCAGACGCGCTAGCCTTAGGAGCTAGTGCCTTCGGGCGTGCGGGTTCGAGTCCCGCCCTTCGCAGTTGTGGTTGCTTGCATTTCCCGCTATAATGATTAAGCCTTTGCGGGAATAGCTCAGAGGTAGAGCACTGCCTTGCCAAGGCAGGGGTCGCGGGTTCAAATCCCGTTTCCCGCTCTACATAAAAAGCTGGGAAGTCAATATGTTTGCCGGGGTGGCGGAATAGGCAGACGCAAGGGACTTAAAATCCCTTGAGGGTTTCCTCGTGCGGGTTCGAGTCCCGCTCCCGGCACAAGAGATCGCGGGGTGGAGCAATTAGGAAGCTCGTCGGGCTCATAACCCGGAGGTTGCTGGTTCGAATCCGGCCCCCGCAACCAGAAAGGCGGCGTAGCTCAACCGGTCAAGAGCGCTCGGCTCATATCCGAGAGGTTCGGGGTTCGAGTCCCTGCGCCGCTAGTTGTTTCATCAAATAAGGGGGCGTAGCTCTAATCGGGAGAGCGCTGCGTTCGCATCGCAGAGGTTGGCGGTTCGAATCCGCTCGCCTCCATTCTTTCCTCTTGTTTGATAAGTGTCCTTCCCCCGTTTTGGCGAAAGGGCACGAGCCCTCGCCCAGTTAACCTAGAGGCCGGCCCGCCATAGAAGAAAAGCGATCCCGGATGAGACGATGCTGGTTCCGGCCAGGATGGCGACGGCTTTCCTTACCCCGAAGCGTATGGCCAACCGGTGGTGGATATGGCGCTTGTCGCCCTGGAAGATCGACTGGCCGCGGATGATGCGGCGAACGACGGTAAAGGCGGTGTCACTAAGCGGAAGTGCTGCGAAGAACAAGGCTGGCAGGATTGACCATCCCTCTGGGCCACGGTTGAGAATCATCAATGTAAGGATCGCAAGCAGGTATCCGAGGAGCTCGGCGCCGGTATCTCCTAAAAGGAGCCGGCCGCGATGCCGGTTGAAGAGGTAAAACCCGACAAGCGCCCCCAGCATGGCCGCAGCGAGGATCGCCCCCACGGAGCTTCTCGGTGAGGAAGCGATGATGATAAGGACGGTGAGCGGTGGGAACAGTGTGACGATGGCCAGCCCGTCCAGCCCGTCGATCAGGTTCACCGCGTTCATCAAGCCAACCACCCAGAGGAAGGTCAGAACCCTTTGAGCGCTTCCTAGATAGACCGCTGTGCCAAGGGAGATTAAATGAAGTGAGGAAAGGCCGATCGCTGCAAGAGTCGCTGCTACACCCTGCCCGAGGAGCTTATACCAGGGAGAAAGGTCGATCCGATCATCGATTAGGCCAACGACTACGATCACCGCGGCTCCTGCCGCAAGAAACGGGTTTAAATCGCTAAAGACCGGGATCATCCCCACGAGTATGCCAACAAGGAGCACCGGGCCGCCGATCGGCCTACCGTCGTCCGCAGCCCGAAGTGGCCACGCTCTTCCAATGTGGAGGATCAAAAGAGCGCCCACAATCGTGACGGCAAGAGAGGGTAGCACTGCCATGAGAAGTGACCCGACCATGGACTAAAGTGTAGGAAGAGGCCCCTGGGCGGGCAAGCTCTTCCTTAAAGGGATTAAAGACTCGGGATAACTTTGACTACCAGGTTAGTGCCATCCCGATCCTCCACTCGGTAAATCCGGTGGTATCGATGACCACTCCACTTGTCGCCGAGAAGAACCCACCGTTACTGAGAGTTGCCTCCATCTCACTTCGACCCCAGTCGAATAGAAGCCCTGTCGAGGTCGAGAAGAAGGTATCGACAGCGAAGGTGGAGCCGCATCCAGCAGGTGGGATCTCTACTACCAGGGAGATGATCTCCCAGTATTCCTGCGGGTAGTAGAGGTGGTCTTCCTCTAGGGCTTCAGTCAGTGGCTCGACGATCAAGCCGTACTCAGGGATCGTGATGACGTACTCGCTCGTGTCCAGATTCGAGATGCTGGTGAAGGTCGCTCCGGCAAAGGTCGCCTGGAACGCGATCCCGTAGATCTCAATCCCGGTGAGCTTTGCCCCATCTTGCAAGATTTTGGTGTATATCTTCACGCAACCGAAATCGGTTTCCAGTGAGGGAATAAACGTATGACTTGCCGTCTGGATGGAGAAGTAATACTCCAACGTTACATTCAGTGGAAGTCCGAACAGGCGTATAAACGATAGCTCGATCTGTTGGGACTCAAAGCCCGCGCAGGTGAAGCTAGTAACGCTCGTCAACTCAACGTTGGCAAAGGCGTTGGCCTTAAAGGTGAACTCCGCTCCAGAAAACGATACGACACAGGAGGCAATGGTCGGATCCGTCGTGTACGTCTTCGTGAACAAGCTCCATACGGCGTAAGAAGGGGTTTGGTTAGCCGTTTGTGAAGCGGTAAATGTAATTCCGCTCAAGTCTGCTCCCAAGAAGATGGCAGCCTCGAATGAGGCAAATCCTCCCGGCAGCTCCCCGTAAAGATCGAGCACGTACCCGTTCTTGAAGCCTCCGGCGGCGTTCGGCCCCACCATGGCCGAGTAGAGCTTCATCTCAAGCGCTGAAAAATCAAACCTTAATACACCCTGCGCATAGAGAAATGAGCCAGTCTGTGGTTCAAAGAGCATCATCCCGTCGAAGCCAACACACCCCAACGAGGCAGAAAGACCAAACTCCTGCCATAGCCAGCCACTAAAGAGGAAATCAGAGGTGCTCGATACTTCTAAGAACGCAAGGCACAAACCAACCTCAAGGGTCGACGAAAAGGAAGAAAAGGGCATAGCCTGCTGGGGAGACAGTCCAATCTCTACATTCCAACTTCCCGTAAACGACGGTTCCACGGCCAGGCAGGCTGCGGTTCCCAAAAGCACAAATAAGCTCACAATAACTACAATGCGGTAACTCACCTGAGACTCCCTTTCACTCCGGTCACAATAAGCTCCTGCGTGGTAAGCGCATCTTTTAAGCCCCTTTTTGCTCTTTTCTGACCCTATCCCGTAAACCCCACTGACCTCTACACTCTCCGACCAAGCCGGAGGGGAAATAGCTCACCTGCTTAACCAGCAACGGTCCCTCTGGGGGTTGACATCGATTCCCTCTCACGAGGGGGCGGTTGGCGCGGGGTGGGTTTCCCGGTAGACTACTTAACATGCGGCACTTTGTGATTCTCGGTCATAAGGCGGCGATAAGGCCGCAGTTTAACCTGGACGACCTTCCGGGAAGTGCGGGGAGGATGGACATCCTCTGCCGCGCGATCGGGGCGGCCTTCTTTCTCTCACACGAGCTGCGCCGCGACGTTGAGGTGACTCTCCTGTTGCAGAATAAGGTCCGGATCTGGCTTCTCGGAGAGAAACTTCGACACTTAAACCCGGATGAGCGGTCGACCGGTGCACTGCTAAAGCACGCTTTAGAAAAGTTGAGTGACGAAGAGGTGGAGAGCACCCCAGGGATCTACATCTCAAAGAATAATCTCAGTGCAACCCTTGACCGACTGTATCAGGTGGGGGCCCACCCAATCGTCCTTTGCGAAGAAGGGGACCCGTTTGACTCCGCCTCACTGCCGGAGGATCCCGCCTTCTTCCTCTCCGATCACCTCGAGTTCACAGCTCTAGAAGAAGAGATACTCGCCGATCTACCTCGCCTTTCCCTGGGAGAGCAGCCCCTGCATGCGAGTCAGTGCATCACCATCGTCCACTACCTCCTCGACCGGCAGCGCGAACAGGATCAGGCCGACCTCGTTTGTTGTCACAAGGTGTGGGGTGAGCCAAAGGCGATGCTGATCAAGGGGCTCCTCGCCGACTTTGGCATCCCGGTCAACCTGGTCACCCATGTTCCCCCGTCGATCTTCCCGATGACGGTCGACGGCCTTGCCGAGGTGAGGATCATGGTCCGCGAGAGCGACCTTCCTTGCGCCAGGGAGATCATCACCGAATACTTCGAGGAACCAACGAACGAGTAGGAAAGCTATCAGCACTCAGTGGCAAGCAGAAAGGACCACCAAGAGGAACGCTATTTTCTTCTTCTTAAAGGGTTGTCTTACAATCCGTGTTATGGAGAGTTACCACCAAGAGAACGACCCGTTCGCAACGAGGCGCCATGCGATGGTCAAACATCAGCTGCGCGCCCGTGGGATTGCGGATGAGGACGTCCTTACCGTGATGGGAAGGGTTGCCAGGCACCTGTTTGTTCCTTTCTCCCTGCGCGAGGAAGCGTACGAGGATCACCCGCTTCCGATCGGGGAGGGGCAGACGATCTCCCAGCCGTACATCGTTGCCTTGATGACCGAGGCCCTTTGTGTGACAGGAAAGGCAAAGGTCCTTGAGATCGGAACCGGCTCTGGCTACCAGACAGCCATCCTTGCGGAGTTGGCGAACACCGTATTTACGGTTGAGCGTTCTAGTACCCTCTCTTCTGCGGCGCAACAGCGCCTGCGAGATCTCGGGTACGAAAATATTCAGTTTGTTGTGGGGGACGGAACTCTGGGCCTTCCCGCACAGGCGCCGTTCGATCGGATCATCGCTACGGGGAGCCTCCCCCGTCTCCCCCAGGGGCTCCTTGACCAGCTTGCCCCAGACGGGATCTGCGTCCTGCCGGTGGGAGATAGATTCCTACAGCGCCTGTTGCAGGTGAAAAAGGTTGGTTCCTCAGTTGAGCAACACAACCTGGGGGCATGCTGCTTTGTCCCCTTGATCGGAAAAGAGGGGTGGAGTTCGTAACAATGGCCTCTTGCTCGTAGCGTCGCAACCTGTGTGCGACGCCACCTCGTCGGGCACAAGGCCCGACGCTACAAGAGGGCGTCATTTGGATCGCGGAAAGGAGCCATTATGCACCTCATCGATCTTCGTAGCGACACCGTGACCAAGCCAACGCGTGGGATGCGCCAGGTGATGGCGCAGGCGAAGGTGGGTGACGATGTCTACGACGAGGACCCCACGGTCAACCACCTGCAGGAGATGGCGGCCCAGATGCTCGGCAAGGAAGCGTGCCTGTTCGTCGCAAGTGGAACGATGGGAAACATCGTCGCCATTCTCACCCACGGCGGACGCGGCGATGAGATGATCCTGGGGAACCTGTCACACACCTTCCTTTACGAGGGAGGTGCAGCGGCCGGGTTGGCGGGAATCCATTCTCATACCCTTTCAAACCGACCGGATGGAACGATCCCCGTTGAGGCTATCGAGGAGGCGATCCGCGCGGATAACGTCCACTTTCCCCGCACGCGATTGATCTGTCTTGAGAACACGCATAACCGCTGTGGAGGAGCGATCCTCACCCCGGAGTACTGCGACGCGGTCGGCCAGCTTGCTCACAGCCGCGGGATCGCCGTTCACCTTGATGGAGCGCGCCTGTTCAACGCCGCCATCGCCTTGGGAATCGAGCCGTTAAAACTGACCCGCAGTGTCGATTCGGTGATGGTCTGTCTGTCCAAGGGATTGGGTGCTCCGGTTGGTTCCCTTTTGTGTGGATCGCGCAAGTTCATCCTTAAAGCAAAACGGATGCGAAAGATCGTCGGGGGAGGAATGCGCCAAGTCGGGATCATCGCTGCTGCGGGGGTCTATGCCTTAAAGCATAACATCGACCGACTGGCAGAGGACCACAAAAATGCTTCCCGCCTTGCCGAAGGGATCGACGCACTCCATGGACTCACCTGTGGGGCAGAGGGTGATACCACACAGCCTGTAAAGACAAACCTCGTCTATTTTAAAGTCGACGGGGCGGCGGTGGGAGACCCCTCACTTGACGCCCGTGTACTATCCACGCGCCTGCGAACACGGGGGATACTTGCCGATCCCCTCGGTAGCGATCCTAATCAGATGCGCATGGTTACCCACCTCGATGTGACGGCCCAGGACATCGAGGAGGCACTTTTAGCCCTTAAGTCATTCCTTAAAAAGACATAGGTCCACACAAGCTAAGAAATAG
This sequence comes from Candidatus Bipolaricaulota bacterium, assembly GCA_030615945.1. Taxonomy (GTDB): domain Bacteria; phylum Bipolaricaulota; class Bipolaricaulia; order UBA7950; family UBA9294; genus UBA9294. The sequence goes on from JAUWYG010000051.1 coordinate 5,896, forward strand.
ATCTACTTGCCTTGAGAACTATGGGCTACGCTCTACGGAAGAAAGCCCTTAGGCTAGCCTTACCGGGTGGTGAGGGTACTTCCTAAGTTCTAGGAGATGCCCTCCCCTAACTCCCAGACTGTGGAAAAGGGGGAGATGATGAAGGGGCTAGTGACTGTCGGGGCTGTCCTGATCCTATGGGCAGCTATGCTCACCGCAGGGCCAATAGAAATCTACTTCAGCGGAGGCCCATCTGCGGCCGCCCTTGATGAGATCAACGCGATCAAAGATCGAATAAACGCGATCATTACTCTGCTTAACGATACCATTGCCCTCCTACCGGAGATCATCACCGGTGAGGTAGAGGAACTGGACAGTATCGGCGGTGGGATCGCCTACCAGGCGGGGGAGAGGTTCTGGCTGTCCGATCGGTTTGCCCTCGGTGGAAAGCTCGAGGGCTTCCGGACATCGACCTCGACCGCCGGCACCTATGTCTCAACCGTGGACTCCGAGGTCTCGATCGACCTTAATTGCTACGCCGTCGGGTTCTTGCTGAGCGGTCGCTACGACTTCCTCAATGCCGGTGTGATCCTTTCGGCCGAGCTGGGAGCCGGTTATTACTACTCCGGCTTCAATAGGGCGATCACCTTCCAGATCCCCCCGGAGTATCCGGATGCCATATCAGGGCTCCCCCCGGAGGGCGAGGGCCGCTATAGCGGTTCCACCCTCGGGTTTGAGGGGGGTCTGTCACTGTCTTTTCCCATCACTGATTGGTTGGCGGTTGGCTCATCGCTCTTCTACCGCTCCCTTACGCTAGGAGAGATGAGAGACCGGCAGGGAAACAGTTTAGATCTAGATGGAGACGGTACCCCGGAGAAGGTCGATCTTGGTGGAATCACTGTGCAGTTCACCTTCTCCTTGATCATTGATCTTAACCCTGAAAGGGAAAAGGAGTGATATTATGAGGAGTGCGAGGTTCTACCTTCTTTTAGGATTGATCCTCCTCGTCGTTGTTGCCATTACCGGTTGCCTTGGGGTGAGATCGGGCGAACCTCAGGCCCTGTTCACCGCTTCGCCGGTGGAGCACATGATTCCGTTCACGGCCAACTTCGACGGGACCCTCTCTTACGATCCCGATGGACGGATCGTCTCCTACCTGTGGAACTTTGGAGACGGCGCCGCCGGTGAGGGGCCACAGACCGCGCACGTCTACGAGGAGGACGGAGAGTATACGGTTTTACTGACCGTGATCGACAACCAGGGAATCTCAGGATCGAGTTCCCTTATGGTAGAGGCGCTTAACCCTCCGCCAACGGCCACCTTCTCATACAGCCCCAAGAGCAAGATGGAGGATAAGTACATCGTGGGGACGCTTGAGTGGATCACCTTCGACGCCTCGGAATCGACCGATGACGGAGAGGTTATCGCCTACAAATGGAACTTTGGGGACGGTGAGACCGCTTCTGGCAAGGTTGTAGAGTACCGCTACCTCTACGCGGGCACCTACAACGTTGTCCTCACCGTCACTGACGACGACGGCGGAAAGACAAAATACGTTGAAGCGTTAAACATCCTCGGTGGACCACCGTGCAACGCCGACATTGATGACGGAGAAGGGGGGAGTTGCCAATGAAGAAAACGATTCTTGCCCTGCTCCTCCTTGTGCCACTGTTCCTGACTGGATGCAGCTTAAATGACATCATGAGCGGCCTGGTAAACCAGGTTCCAGAAGCGGTGATCGACGCGTCACCACAGCAGGGGCACGCCCCGCTGACGGTAAACTTCGACGCCCACTACTCCCATGACGATGAGGCGATCACCGACTATTACTGGAACTTCGGCGACCCACACGACACTGTGCCGCTGTCAAGCATCGAGGCGACGCACACCTATACCCTCCCCGGAACCTACCTCGTCAAGCTGACCGTCACTGATGAGGAAGGCCAGTTAAACTCGGAAACTATCGCAATTGTGGTGACCAACCCACCGCCGGTAGCAGGCTTCGAGGTGAGTAACGAGCTTCCCTTGGCCGGCGACCTGGTGGCATTCGACGCATCAGAATCCTACGATCCAAACGGTGAAGTGGTCAGCTACTCGTGGAATTTCGGCGATGGCAACACCGGAAGCGGGATCGAGACCAGCCACTCCTACACACAGGATGACTACTACGTCGTCATCCTGACGGTGACCGACGACGAAGGAGCAACAGGTACGGCTAAACGTGCAATCATCGCCCAATTCCGGACGGACGACAGCTGCGAATGGACAGGAGGAGATTCCTGCAGCGGAGACGGCGACAAGCCGCTTGCCGTGTTCCAACCGATAAGTGGCCTTGTTTCCTCCTCCTGCAGCAGTCGGATAGGAACAGTCGATGTGCCTATCACGTTTGATGGCGGATTTTCCCGCGCCGCCGAAGGAACGATCGTCCGATACAAATGGGATTTCGGGGATGAGAGCAGCGGCCTCGGGCCAATCGTCACTCACACCTATATAACAACCGGTCGATTCAAGGTGATCCTCACCGTGCATGATGACTCGGGCCAGCAGGCATCGGCGTCCGGCTCCATCGAAATTCGCCCAAATAGCCAATAAAGGGAAAACGTAGCGTCGCAGCTCGTGTGCTTGGGGGGTGTAATAACCGGTTTGGGACTTATTACACCCCCCGGGTGAGGTGTAGTAAACAGCTCGTTATGTACTACACCCCCCAGGTTCTCTTTCGTCGGGGACAAGCCTTGTCCCGTGCAATACTATTTCATGGGACCCAACGCTACAAAAGAACGTAGCGTCGGACTTTATGTCCGACGTTTGTTCTTATTTCGTCGTGCAATAACAGGCCTGGTGACGTAGAATTGGCTTAGGCAATAAGGAGAGGGTGTATTTCAAAATGAAAGTTCGATTGGCTCTTGTTCTATTGGGCGTCGTGGTTGTCCTGACCGGCTGTCTCTTTCAAAGCATTCCTCGTGCCGAGTTCACCCCCACCCCGTCGAGTGGCTACCCGCCGCTCGAGGTGCACTTCGATGCGAGTGCCTCGCGGAGCCCCAACGGGCCCATCGTCTCCTACGATTGGGACTTTGACGATGGAGAAGAAGCTACCGGGGTGACGGTCGACCACACGTTTGCGGAGAAGGGGATATATCGGGTCACCCTCACCGTGACCGATTCCGAGGGTGAAATAGGAATGCTCTGGCGCAATGTTCAGGCCCTGAGTCTCCCCCCCGTGGCCGATTTTGCCATTGAGCCCTACCTACCGACCAAGCAGACCCCGGTGGAGTTCGATGCGCGTGACTCCTACGATCCTGATGGGGAGATCGTCGAGTGGATCTGGTCGTTCGGCGACGGCACCTCGGGATGGGGAGAGATCACCGAACACATCTTTCCCACGGCCGGGATCACCTATTCCGTCACCCTGACCGTGATCGACGATGACAATGTGAGCAGTGCCATCACGAAACGCGTGCGGGTCGTCGGCTGCGAGGGCTGCGGCAGCTAACCCGCTTTTGCGTCTTATGCAGCGTCGTACCTTGCCTGCCTGTGCGTGTTCCGCCCCATTGTTGTCAACCAGCGCTTTCTGTTAACATAAAATTGCAATGAATAGTAATCTTGAACAGCGGCGTGCGCAGCATCGTCAGGCCCTCAAGCAAGGGTTAGAGCAAGCCGTAGCACGGCTGTCCCGCCTCCCCGAGGTCGAGCGAATCATCCTCTTTGGCTCCTACCGGCGGGGAAGGAGGGATCTGTTCACCGATCTTGACCTGCTAGTCGTGATCGACTCCCCGGACAATCCGGTAACACGCACCGCTCGTCTCTACCGCCATCTGGGGGGCGCGATCAAGGTTGATTTTGATCTTGTGACCTACAGTCCCCAAGAATTTAAACAGAACCAGAAGAGCAGTTTTCTCAAGCGCGTCCTCGGGGAGGGGGA
>JAUWYG010000142.1 GCA_030615945.1 Candidatus Bipolaricaulota bacterium
GTTGTGGTTTTCGGGAAGGCGATGACGTCGCGCAGGGATTCTTCATTGGCCATCATCATCACCAGCCGGTCAAGGCCGAGGGCAAAGCCGCCGTGCGGGGGTGCCCCGTATTCGAGAGCATGTAGAAAGAAGCCAAATCGCAGCTGCGCTTCTTCCTGAGAGATATTAAGCAAGCGGAAGATCCTCTCCTGAAGCCTGCGCGAGTGGATCCTGATGCTCCCGCTTCCAAGCTCGGTCCCGTTTAAGATAAGGTCATAGGCGTTCGACAGTACTGTGAGGGGCTCGCTCTCGAGCCGGGCCAGATCCTCCTCCTTTGGGGAGGTGAATGGATGGTGCTCGCTTGTCAGATTCCCTTCCTCGTCGAGCCCGAACAGAGGAAAATCCGTTACCCATAGGAAGTTCCAACCTTCATTGATCAGGTGCTCGCGGCGGGCAACCTCCGCACGGAGCTCGCCCAACGCCTTCTCGATGCTCGCCCCAGCAAGGATTAGGATCAGGTCACCGGGCTGCGCCGAAAGCTCTTCTCGAATTGCTGTTATCATGCTGGGAAGGAGGAACTTGGCAAGAGGGGAGCTAATATCCTCGCTCACCTTAATCCAAAAAAGGTCTTTAACCCCGGCGTGACGTGAGACCTCTTGCAGCCGGTCGATCGCGGAGCGTGAGTAGCCGGCACACCCTGAGGCGTTAATACCGGCCACCTTCCCCCCACTTTCGATCGCCTCGGTGAAGATGCGAAACTCACTTTTGGCCACTAAATGTGAGAGGTCATGGATCTCCATCCCGAAGCGCAGGTCAGGCTTGTCCGATCCATAGCGAGCGAGCGCCTCGGCATAAGAGAGGCGGGGAAAGGGGGCAGTAAGATCGATTGACAGAACCTCCCCAAAGACCGTGACCAACATCCCTTCCAATAGCTCGAGGATTTGCTTCTTGCCGTGGGGAAAAGAGACTTCGAGGTCGAGTTGAGTGAACTCGGGCTGTCTGTCAGCGCGTAGGTCCTCATCACGGAAGCACTTGACGAGTTGGAAGTAGCGGTCGATTCCACCGATCATGAACAATTGTTTAAACAGTTGCGGCGATTGGGGCAACGCGTAGAACTTGCCGGGAGAGATTCGGCTAGGGACAAGGAAGTCACGTGCACCTTCCGGTGTTGACTTGGTAAGAAACGGGGTCTCGATTTCCAGAAAGCCGAGATTGGAGAAGTAGTCACGGATTCCTTTGAAAACGTGATGGCGAAGGGCGAGGTTTCGCTGCAATCGCTCACGTCGCAGATCAACGTAACGGTAGCGTAGGCGTGTCTCTTCGGTCGTGTCCGAGCCATCTCCTTCCACGAGGAAGGGGGGAGTTATAGAGCGATTAAGAACCTCCAGCTTTTCCACTTGTATCTCGATTTCTCCGGTTGCCATCTCTTTATTTACGTTTGCCTCGCTGCGAGCGGCCACAACACCGCTAATTGCGATCACATCCTCGCGGTTCAGTGTATGGCCAGCTTCGAGTTTGGGATCCTCCCCGTCAAGGAGGAGCTGGACCAACCCTGAACTGTCACGCAAGTCGATGAAGGTCAGTCTCCCCAGGTCTCGGCGGCGCTTCACCCAGCCACACAGAGTCACCTTGCGCCCAATGTCCTTTGGTGATAGATGAACACAGTAGTCGGTTCGGTGCATGGAGTGTTCCTCCGGTTGATCAATCGGATATGGGTTCATTATAGGCTGATACAAAGGATGCGCAACGCCGAGTGGCAAGCACTCGACAAGTCTTTTGTTGTCCGTATATGAGGCGCGACTGGTAGTCCTGTTCTCGTTTTCACGAATCGCTCTCTTGCTACAAGGTAAGGACCCTTGTGGATCCAGCGGACGGTTATCCCTTGTTACACATCTTAGGAGTCGGCTAGTTTTCCCTTGAAGAACTTACGCTCGAGGAGCTTGTGCCAGTCAGTGAAGTCGCCTTCCTTACTATCTTTAGTGATGTGCATCCGCACCATGTTCAGCTTTGCTGAGAGGTTATCAAAGTAGTAAACAGCGATCGCTTCCGCCGTCTTGGGGACGATTGCTGAGCCGAACTCAAGTTCGCCGTGGTGGGAGACAATGATGTGCTCCAGGAGCCCAGGGAGGCGCTCGTCTGGCCAAGCGATCTTACTCGCCTCCTCGTGCACCATGTCACGACCGAGGAGGAGGTGGCCGACCAGCTGACCGCTAAAGCTGTGGTGGGGCGCGATTGGGTTTTCCAGCTCCCTTAACTTCCCGATGTCGTGCAGGATCGCTCCAGCCGTGGCTAGGCCGCGGTTAAGCTCCGGGTGATCTTCCGCAAAGCGGGCGACGCTTTTCGCGACCTCCAGGGAATGTTCGAGGAGACCACCCAAGTAGGCGTGGTGATACTGAATCGCCGCGGGGAACTCTTTGAACCGATCTACATTTGCTTCCAGAATCACGGTTGTCAGTTGCTGCAGCGCTGAAGGGGTAATCGTCTCTGCTAACCCCAGAAGCTCCCTCCACATCTCGTCGATATCATACTCGCTTGTCGGTACAAGCAGCCCTGGGTCGAACCCTGGGATCTTTCCGGCCTCCCCCTCGTAGGACTCTAGGCGGCGAATCGATTCAACTATGATCTGAAGTGAGTTTCGGTAGGTTTCAGTTCGTCCTTCGCTGTAAACGAAGTCTCCTTCATCGAACTGGGTGGCGTAGCGTTGCGCCACTTCGGCCCAGGCGCGGGCGGGGATGGTCCCGGAGCGGTCGGCGAGGAGGATCTCCAGGTAGGGATCTCCGGTACGGGTCGCCCGCTGGGTCTTTTGCTTGACGAGAAAACACTGGGAGATTCGCTGCCCCTCCCGCATCTCCTGAATCAGGACGTGCATTAACGGGTAAGGTACCTCCCCCCGCAGGTAATCGGCGAACTTTTCAGCGGCCACAACCTCCCCTTTCTCATTTTGTAGTCGTCGTTAGTGTAAAGGGGCACGAACGGAAGTCAACCGAGGCTAATG
>JAUWYG010000079.1 GCA_030615945.1 Candidatus Bipolaricaulota bacterium
CGACGTCTTCTATTGTCTATCGGTTGAAGAGCGAGTTTCCCTCTTTGGGGGGTTTTGCCGAATGGCGCTTCAGGGTTTTGTGTGGGCGGGGATGGGCTGAGGTGATATTCTCTGAGGCATGCGAGACAAAGACTTGTATGCTCAGATCCTTGGGATTACGTATCCGTGGTTTGTTGGTAAGGTCGAGTTACAACTTCAGGAGGGCGAAGTGATTGTTCATCTGGAGCTTGATCCTGACTACACGCTCACTTGTCCTCTCTGCGGCAAAGCTACTCCTGGTTACGACACGCGGCGACGTCGCTGGCGTCATCTGGACACCTGCCAGTATCGCACGGTGTTGGTTGCCGATGTACCGCGAGTAGAGTGCGAAGAGCATGGCGTACACCAGATTGATGTGCCCTGGTCAGAGCGTGGCGCTCGATTCACGGCCCTGTTTGAAGCACTAGCAATCGACTGGATGAAGGAAGCTAGTCTGTCGGCTGTGTGCCGGTTGTTGGGGATTAGCTGGGACGCGGCTGCCGGTATCCAGGAGCGAGCCGTGCGCCGTGGTCTTGAGCGTCGGGAGGCCGTTTCTCCCAAGCGGATCGGTGTGGATGAGACGTCGTTTCAAAAGGGACACGAATACGTAACAGTGGTTTCGAACCAGGAGACCGGCAAGGTGCTCTATGTAGCTGATGATCGCAATCAGGGAAGTCTGGATGGCTTCTACAGCGGCCTAAGCGAGGCACAGCGTGGCGAGATCGAATCGGTGAGCATGGACATGTGGACTCCTTACATTGCCTCGACGCAAGAATACGTGCCCGGTGCTGAGGAGAAGATCGCCTTTGACAAGTTCCATGTGGCCAAGCACCTGGGCAACGCAGTGGACAAAGTGCGGCGGCGTGAGCACAAGGCACTGGTTGAGCAAGGCTGTGATGACTTGAAGGGGACGCGATATCTCTGGCTACGCAACCCAGAGAACCTCAGTCCTCAACGCTGGGCAGACCTGAAGGCCCTTCGACGTCGTACGCTGAAGACAGCCGAGGCATGGGCGGTCAAGGAGATGGCGATGTCACTCTGGGGGTACAACACACGCACCTGGGCGCGCACGGCGTGGAAGCAGTGTCTTCACTGGGCGAAGCTGACAGATCTTGGGCCGGTGGTCTCTGTGGCGCAAATGCTGGAGCGACATCTGGAAGGCATCTTGAATGCGATTGTGTTGCAAGCGACGAACGCGTTGGCTGAGGGGATCAACTCCCGTATTCAGCGGATCAAGAAGATGTCCTGTGGGTTTCGGAACCGGGAACGTTTTCGTCAGGCGATCCTCTTTCACCTGGGCGGTCTGGACCTTTACCCGGCATCGGTCAAGCGATCATGAAGGCCAATGACCCACACGAAATCCGGAAGAGCCAGAAAAGTAAGTCAGCATCCGTTGCCTGAGAGGCCATTGGCCGCTACCGTATAGACCGATGATGAAACGGGTCCTGTGGATTGTCGCCATAGCAACGCTAGCTGTCTCACTTGCTGTTTCACTGTGGGGCGATCTCGTCCGCGTCCGCTGGGAAGCGAAAAACAAGGGTTTCGTCCTGTTGGTGCGGGCCGATGAAACAAAGGGAATCCCTCTTTTAAAACTTGCCGAGGCCGGAATCGGGACAGTCGCCATCCGGGCCTCGTCACTGCATGAAGAAAATGGCCTATCCCCGACCACAATCCATCGCCAAGGTCTTAAGGCCGCGCTTATCCTCGATCGCCCCTTTCCACAGGGAGTGGAGATCAAGGACCAATTCACGTTCGTGTGGGAAGAGGGAAACCTAGCACCTGATGACCCTCTCCTCATCGAACTCCTTAATCAGGGAAGCATTCTTATACAGCGGGAGTTCACCGAAACCTCTTTGGCACGCAACCTGTGGAACGCCGGTTTTCATCGGGTCGTGCGCGGCCATGAGATCCCCCGAGAGGAACTCTTGAGGACATCACGCACCGCGATCCTCGCGCGGTGGGAGCGAGCGGTGCGTGAGCGCGGAATCCGCGCCCTCATCCTCTCCCCCATTCCTGGAGACGATCCAAAAGAGATCTTAAAGTATTACCACGAGGTGACCGCGAGGATTGCAGATGGAGGCCATCACCTGGGGAACCTCTCCCTACCACCACCCGAGCCGGATTGGCCTGTTGCAATTGTATTTCACCTGGGAATAAGCGCCCTTGTGCTCCTGGTTTCACTTAACCTTTTCGGGCACCTCCCACTGGCCTGCCTCCTCCTTTCCTTAAACGTGGGTGCCTTGGCTCTTGGGGTAAGAGGAATATTACTGCGCCAGATCGATGCTCTCCTTCTTGCCCTGCTTGCGCCAACCTACGGGGGGCTTCTTCTGCTACCGCATGTTCGGTCCGGATGGCGCTCCGGAGCCCGATTTTTGCTTCTTTTCTCCGCTATCTCACTTTCCGCTGGAGCTCTCCTTGGGGCTATCCTCGCCCACCCTGCCTTCCTGGTGAAGGTTGCACAGTTCCGGGGAGTAAAAACGGCCCTGCTCCTCCCGCCGTTTGTCGGGGTGATCATCTACTCCCACTCCGCTAGCTGGGGATGGCTGAGAAGGCTCCTTCATTCCTCACGCGATCTCCTCGGAGCTTTACTTCTCCTCGCGAGCAGCGCCGCTGTGATATTCATCCTCCACAGAAGCGGGAACACCGATGGTCTAGTATCCGGTGTAGAGGAACGAGTACGAGGCCTGTTAGAGGGCCTGTTAATCGCCCGACCGCGGTTCAAGGAGTTCCTCCTTGGCCACCCCCTCCTTTTCCTGTTTGGAGCAGGTGTATGTCATGACCAGAGGTCTGAGCGTTGGCGTCCCTTTCTTCTCTTCTTCGGCCTGATCGGCCAAGTCTCGATCCTAAATACGTTCGCGCACGCGCACACCCCGCTTTCCTTATCCCTCTTGCGCACGGGAAACGGACTTCTCCTTGGGTTCGTCTTCGGAATGGGCATCTACCTCATCGCATTCCTTATGAAAAGAGATTGGCAACAAGTGCGCCAGCACACCTAACGCCGGTTGACCCTGGCAAGGCGGCCTCCTACCATCTGTAGGAGGAGGGAAGATGGACCATAAGCAAGTCGAGGAAGGAATGCGTCAGATCCTTCAAGGAATCGGGCAGGGCTATCTGAGCGCGGAGGTGATTAAGAATACTCCGCGGCGGGTGGCGAAGATGTTCGCCGAGTTTTTTTCAAAAATCGACCGCGATCCCGCGGAGATTCTCAAAGTAGTATTTCAGGAGGACTATAACGAGATGGTAGTGGTAAAGGACATCCCTTTCTTCTCGATCTGCGAGCACCACTTCCTCCCGTTTATCGGCGAGGCGGATATCGTATATATCCCTAAGGGAAACAGGATTGTCGGGGTGAGCAAGCTCGTCCGCGCTCTTGACGTCGCTGCCGCTCGCCCACAACTGCAGGAACGTTTAACCTCACAGCTTGCTGATGCGCTGATGGAGCGCCTCGATCCCTACGGTGCGCTGGTCCGGATCCAGGCAACCCACTTGTGTATGACCCTCCGTGGGGTGAAGAAGCCGGGGGCAAAGATGATCACCTCAGCGATCCGTGGGATCTTTCGCTCCAATCGGGCCTCTCGCGAGGAGGCCCTCTCCCTCATCGCCTAGCCTCGTCGATCCTCCAGCTAGAAATGCGCGGATCATCGTGCGTGAGTGGGACGGCCGCGACCATGCTCTCCTCTCCCGAACGAATAACCCTCATCGTGAGCGGAGCCTCGCCGTAGTGGTCACAGTAGCGTGCAGCAAGACAGGCCGCGAGGATGACCTCCTCGGGAGACGACTCTCCTTCGACCAGGGTGAGTGGGCCGACGGTATCGACTGGCTCAATCACGACCCGCCCGGTGACAAACCCTTCAAGGATCTCGTTCTCGCGCTCATTTCGCCCCACAATCACCTTCGCACGATCCGAGAGGCGGAAGTGCCGGCCGTAGCGCAGGAGGAGGAAGTCCTGCTCTTCCATCGCATCCTTTCCAATGTGCGAAAAAGCGTCGCGTAGCCTTGCGGCATACACTTTCTCCACAAGAAGACACCCTCCAGCCGATTGTCGGTAGCCCTCAATCCCAAGGCGGGCGGCAAGCTTTATCTGCTCCTGCCGGCCCCTCCCTTGAAGCGCCAACAGGTCCTCACAGTGGATCCATCCCTCCCTCACCGGTAGAGCCTCGGGGAGAAGATTGGCCGAGAGGGGACGCAGCAACCGATCTTTGAGTCCACTCTCCTTTGCAATGCGCATGAGTGCGCGAAGGTGTTGAGACATCGGCCGCTGGCCCAATACCTCCCCGGTGATGACAAACTGTGCCCCCACTTCCTCCATCACCCTCTTTGCTGCTCGAAGCATGAAGATGCGGCAGTCGATGCACGGGTTCATGCCCGCGCCATACCCGTATCTCGGGTGGCGAACCACCTCTAAATGCTCCGTGGAGAGATCCAGGGTGTGCATTTTGATCCCTGCGTCTTCTGCCGCTTTCGCCACATGTTGGGAGCGCTTTTGATCGGTATCAAATAGAATCCGGATGTGAAGACCGATCACTTCGATCCCCAGGCTCCGTACAAGGGCGGCGGCGAGGGTGCTGTCGAGTCCCCCTGAGAGGAGAGCGATCGCTTTTACCACTTTGTTGGAGCTGCGAGCAAGTTCACTTCCACTCTGCATTTTCTTCATTGAATCTTCACATTCCATTCTTATAATCATACTGCTTTACAAAGATAGATGACCACTTGAGGAGGGATTCAGTATGCGCAAGGGTTGGATCTTAGGGATCCTGTTGACACTGATACTGGCCACAGGCGTATCGATTGCGTGGGTGGGAAATCAAGATCGAGGAATCACTATTGGGACAGAGGTTGCCCTTGCCCAAGAAACATCGGTCAATCAGGCAATCACCGATTCTGGACAGGCAGCAATTAAGCAGGCGATCGCCAACGTGGGGCCGGCAGTGGTACGGATCGATGTCACTGCGGTAGTCAGCTTCACCAGCCCGTTCGACAATTTCTTCAACGACCCCTTCTTCCGTCGTTTCTTCGGAGAGCCGTTTAACACCCCACAGGAGCAGGAGCAGCGTGCCATCGGCTCGGGTATGGTGATTGAGTACGCCGGTGAGAAGTTGGTCCTGACAAACGCGCACGTGATCGATCAGGCGACGACAATCCGTGTGACGAGCCTCGATGGACAGACATGGACCGCTCAGGTCGTGGGAAGCGATACCCAATTGGATGTCGCTGTCCTAAGGCTCGATGGAGACACCTCAAAGTTGGCTACGGCCGAACTCGGAGACTCCTCGAGCGTCGAGATTGGGGACTGGGCGATTGCAATCGGAAGCCCAATCGGACTCTCCTATACCGTCACTATGGGAATCATCAGCGCGCTTGGCCGGGACATTGAAAAACCGACCGGGATCGGGCGATACGAGAATCTGATCCAGACCGATGCTGCGATCAACCCTGGGAACAGCGGCGGGCCTCTAGTGAACGCTTTCGGGCAGGTGATCGGCATCAACACCGCAATCGCGCGGCAATCGGGGGGAATCGCCATCGAGGGGATCAACTTCGCCATCTCCATCGATCCCGTGAAGGAGGTCCTCGATCAGCTCGTGGCAACAGGAAAGGTGACGCGCGCTTACCTTGGCTTGTGGCATCAAGAAGTGAGCGCCTCAATGGCAGAGAAGTTTGGAGTTGCGCCAGGAGCCGCGGTAGTCGTCGAGGTGGTATCAGATACACCGGCGGAAGCTGCTGGAATCCAGGTGGGTGATGTGATCACCAAGATAGATGGGGAGGTGCTCACCCATGACAACCTTAACCGTGTGATTTCGGCAAAACCGGTGGGGGGCACAGTGGATCTGGAGATTGTACGCGACAAGGAGACGATCCACGTCACAGTCACCCTAGAAGAGCGCCCAAGTGAAGAAGAACTCTATGGTAGCACGGCGCCCGGGGCGACAGAATCGCAAGCGGTTATGAAGTTTGGCCTCACCGTAGGGGAAGTAACTCCCAGCCTCGCCCAGCGTTTGGGATTGCATTCACGTCAGGGAGTGGTCATAATTGAAGTGGAGTCAGGGAGCAGAGCCTACTGGGCCGGGTTGGAGGTCGACGACGTGATCCTTGAAATCGATCGACAAAAGATCACCTCGGTCGATGACTGGAATGAGATCGTCTCGGAGATGGATGAGAACGCCAACCCGATGTTCACCATCCTGCGAGATGGAAGGACCCGGTTCTTGCCCCTGGAGGAGTAGGGCAAACCAGTTGCGGAGAGTGGCGCAGCTTGGTCAGCGCGCAGCGTTCGGGACGCTGAGGTCGCCGGTTCGAATCCGGCCTCTCCGATTTACGGTGCGGGAGTAGCTCAATGGTAGAGCACTGGCCTTCCAAGCCAGTAATG
>JAUWYG010000035.1 GCA_030615945.1 Candidatus Bipolaricaulota bacterium
GGCTATCCTTACGCCACGGCACGTTGGCCAGACCATCAGGGATCACGCTCCTCGGATGCGGCGTTCCTGCTCGATACTAAAAAGCAGTTCCTCTAAGGGAACCTCTGCCAACGAAGGAAGCATCAGATCCGCGTGGTCCAGAGGAAGCTCCTCGGTTAGGCTATTGGGGACCACGACACAAAAGATCTTAGCTTGTTTTGCGGCGAGAACTCCATGGGGCGAATCCTCCAACGCAACCGCCTCAAAGGGCTGCAGGGAAAGTTTATCCAGCACGGCAAGGTATAAGTCAGGGTGGGGCTTGGTGTGCACCACATCCTCAGCACATCGGATGACGTCAAACTGTGCGTCCAAACCGAGGCGGGAGAGATGGCCGAGGACCCAACTGCGCGAGGAACTAGAAGCTATGCCAAGTTTCAACCCCAGCCGCTTTGCAGCGGTGGTGTAATCCATTACCCCAGGGAGCACTATTTCCGCATCGATCAGTTCCATTTCACGGCGTCGCTGCTTGGAGCGAATAGCTGTACGATCGAGCGTCCGTCCCACATACTCCTCCAGCTGATCGCAGGGGTCGAACGACTCCGGCGAACGCCCGATGCAGTCCGCCCAGTTGGTGAGGGCAAGCTCGCAGCCGTAACGAGCAAATACCTCCTGCCAGGACTGAAATACCGGGGCCTCTGTGTTCAAAATCAGCCCGTCAAAGTCGAAGATCAGTCCTCGTATCATCTTCCTCGTCATCGCCTGTTAGGCATCGGCACCCACCGTGTGGTCGACCTTATGCCCAGTCTGGATAACTGATGATAATAAACATAGCCACCGCTCGCTTCAACAAGGGTCGATCCCAGGGATGTTAAGAGCATGTAGACACACAGTCGACTATGAATATAGATCTCATAAAGAGCCCCCGCTTTATACCCTAAAGCTTACTGAAGGGGTAGAAAAACGGAAATTCACAGCAGGCGAATCTGCTTGTTGGCAGAAGTCGCATAAGCTCTATCAGACGGGTACACCGATACGCAGTACTTCAGTGGCCTTCTTATCGGTGAGGAGAAGAACCGATGGTTCAATTTCACCTTCGAGGGAGGCGGCACCGTGACTGTCACCCTCATCGCCGACAGGCCTTTGAGGTCACCGAATGTAACGAAGATAACAATACAGACGGCGCTTCGATTGGCTGCAAGTAAGCGCGTAAGTGCCGCATGACGAAATACGGTGCCCCTTGGCCCTGTCAAGGGGCACCATACTCTTCTCTTTCTCAAAGCTCCGCTAAGTTGTAGGATACCAAGCGATGTGACGAAGCCGACCCAAGATGAGCTTTCACTCCTGTTTGAGAGGCTGCACGATTGCACGCTCTGTCCGCGGGAGTGTCATGCCGACCGAAGGACAGGCAAGCTTGGCTACTGTCAAAGTGGGATGGGGTACAGTATCTCTACGATCTGTCTTCATCGGGGAGAAGAACCGATCTTAAGCGGCAAAAACGGAATCTGTAACGTCTTTTTCACCCGCTGTAACATGCGGTGCCGCTTCTGCCAGAACTACCAGATCAGCCGAAATCGCGGTCCGATCCACGAGCAGCAATTGACGCTCGAGGAGGTGGTCGACCAAATCGAACAGATACTCGATTGCGGTGCCACGGCGGTGGGGTTTGTCTCTCCGTCTCACTTTATCCCTCAGATGAGGGCGATCATCGCCTCGCTAATAAAGCGCGGCAGGAAGGCGACCTTTGTCATGAATACCAACGCCTACGACAGGGTGGACACTCTCGCCCTGCTCGAGGGTGCGATCGATGTGTACCTTCCCGACCTAAAGTACATGGACGAAGGACTCGCTTTAGAATATTCGGATGCTCCTAACTATCCCCAGGTGGCGACACGTGCGCTTACCGAGATGTTCCGCCAGAAAGGGGCCAAGATCGAACTAGACGAGAACGGCATAGTCCGCTGTGGCCTGATCATCCGTCACCTGGTCCTCCCTGGCCAGGTTAAGAACAGCATCCAGTGTTTACGGTTCATCGCTACGGAGCTCTCGCCTGACGTCCACCTCTCGCTGATGGCGCAGTACCACCCTATCCCCGCCGTCTTTTTTCATCCCACCCTTGGCCGCACCCTGCGCCAGGAGGAGTATGAGGAGGTCCTATGCGAGATGGACAGGCTCGGTTTTAATCGCGGCTTCATCCAGAGCCTGGAAAGCCCGCTGGTCTACCTCCCCGACTTTTCGCATCCTCACCCCTTCGAAGCGCGTTGAACAGGCTGTTGCAGAAACTCCTTTCCCTTACGAAACAGAACCTTTCACCGCCCGGGGGGTGTAGTAAATCCTAAATCGGCTACTACACCCCCCAAGCACGCAGAGGGAGGGATTGAGTGATTTAACATCTCAATCTCCCGATCATTCAATCTCCCAATCTCTCAATTTCTCAGCGCCCTCTGCGGTAAAATGATTAAAACTAGATGAACTTTAAAATGAGCGGTAAAAAAGATCTACTTAAACAGCCTCTGAAGGTCTACGATCCGGCATCACTATGTTTGCATCGGATGGCGCCAAGGTGCTATGATGAAGGTGATAACCGCAAAGAAATGGGGAGAGCGAATGTCAGGACACTCTAAGTGGCAGAATGTCAAGTATCGGAAAGAGCGTCAGGATAAGAAACGGTCCGGCTTGTTTGCCAAGTTGATCAAGGAGATCACCCTCCAAGCACGGAACGGCGATCCCGACCCGGCTAACAACCCTGGCCTGGCACAGGCGCTGGAGAGGGCACGGGCAGCGAACCTGCCCAAAGAGAACATCGAGCGGGTGATCAAACGCGCCACGGGCGAAATGGAGGGCGTCTCCTACGAGGAGGTCACCTATGAGGGGTACGCGCCAGAAGGTGTTGCGGTCCTGATCCGAGTTGTGACCGATAACCGCAACCGCGCCGCCGCCGCGATTCGTCACATCTTCAGCAAACACGGTGGGAACATGGCCGCTGCCGGGAGTGTGGCCTGGCTGTTTGATCGCCGCGGGGTGATCACGATCGAGGAGATTCCGCCCAATATCGATCGCGACGAGCTTTTAATGTCATTGATCGAGCTGGGGGCACAGGAGTTAGACGACCAGACAGAGATGATCGAGGTTTACTGTGCTCCGACCGATCTTCCCACTTTGAGTGAGGGAATCAGGGCAATGGGAATCTCTCCCAGTCGTGCCGAGGCGACGATGCTCCCCAAGAACACGGTGCACGTGGAGGGCCACGCCGCCGAAAAGGTGCTCAAGCTGATCAACAATCTCGACGACAACGAAGACGTCCAAGAGGTCTACGCCAACTTTGACATCCCCGATGAGATCCTAGTGAAGATGAGCGGGGCGACTAGGTAAAGGAAAGGAGGCAAAAAAAGAGCAATAACACGTGTGTTTGTTAGGGAAAGAGCGTGGTTCTAGAGACACCATAAAAAGGGGGAAATAGCAAGATGCAAAAGAGCATTGTGATTGTATCAATCGCTGTCAGTCTACTCATTGTGATGACGGTAAGCGTGAGTGCTCAAGATGAAGAGGCCGGTCCTCTCATCCCAGCGGTCGCGTCTGTGATTATCCCGGGAGCTGGGCAATTGCTCAATGGTGAGGTAAACAAAGCAATACTGCATTTCGCCTTGGATATAGCAAATTGGACTACATGGGCATTGCTTGGTTCTATTCCAACTCCTATTCCGATAGGCTATTTATCCGCTGTTGCTGCTTTAGGTTTACGCGCTTACAGCGCGTACGATGCCTACACTGTGGCCAAGGAAACCGGGTTTTCGATCGGGTTGAGTAAGGACGGTATCGCACTCTCCTACCATTATCAGATCTAGCGCAAAAGGAAGAGCAAAAAGGCAATCAAACCAACGACCTCAAAGAGTTTCAGATAGCCCCGGCCGAGCGCAGCTGGGGTTTTTTCTGTTGAGAGAAGACCGTTTGTCGCTTGTAGGATCGCTCCTGTCCCTGGGTCAAGCTCAAGCTGAAGCCTCCCCAGGTATCGCCCGAAGGCGCCCGCCTGCAGGACCAGTGTTTGACCAACGATGACCGGCTCTTCTGTCGTCTCGTGGGAGTGTCCGGTAAGAAAGATGTCAACTCCAGGAACAACCTGCGCGATTCGACATGCTTCCACCACGGGCAGATGCCCGAGGACGATGACGAGATCGGCCGTTTCCCCTGCCTCTTCCAACACATCTTCAAGCGCTCTTTCCGGCGCTACATAGCGCAACCAGGGAAAGTCGGGGTAAGGCAAGTACTCAGAGGTGATCAACCCAATTACCAGTATCTCTACGCCACTGATTGAGATGAACATGTAAGGGACAAACGGCGGAGCGATCCCTGATCGAGGGCGAAGATTGGCACAAAGGATTGGAAAGCTTGCCCCAGCGCAGAGCTCTGCAAGCTGATCCGCCCCCCAGTAAAGGTCGTGGTTGCCCAGGCCCATCGCATCGTAGGAAACCCGGTTCATCCACGAAACGACCTCATTTGCGCCCCACACCGCATAGATGGGCACGCGAAAGTCCTGCCAGGTGTCACCCACGTCAAACAGCAGTACTGGGCCCTCCGTGAGCCTCTCTTTTTCGATCAGCTCGGCAAGGCTCTCCAGCCGGTCAAGACGAGAGTGAAGGTCATTTGTATAAAGAATCTCAAGCTGTGAGGAAGATGCATACACCCCCCACAGAAGGAGCACCAACGCACCCAGAATCAGCGAGCCTCTCAAAATGTGCCTCCCAATGAGGTGATCAACTGCCGCTCCCGAAAGAGGATGGAGGCGTCCCAGGAACCACTTGTCAAAAACAGGCGAATCCCCCCGATAAACGAGATCGATGCACGACTGTGCTCCAGTCCGAGAATAAGGCTGAAGCTCTGCTTTGGGGAGGCGATTACCATCCCCCACCGTCTGTCTTCCCTGCCTATGGCTCGCCCCCAGTCGATCCACACCGGACCAAGGAAGAGCCCAGCCGCGAAGTAGGCTCCTTCATGTTCCAATCCAAGAGTGACGTTCAACGGGCCAAGGTCCTCTACCAGGAGGATGCGGACACCTAAAGAGAAGAGATCCTGCGGCGTGATCGTCGCCAGAACGTCGACCCGATTCCCGATCGCGCGGCCGATTCGAAGCGTCGGTTTCCCTCCCGCAAGTTCAACCTGAATAGAGGTATACCCAGGATCTCCCAGGGTGACGGCGACCGGCAGATCGAGAAAAATGCTGTGGGGATACGCACTGGCCACGATAGAGACACCAAACGCCAGGATAAGAACCACCGAAGTCTTCATAGCACACCATAACCGATGAAGCGAAAGCCGCCAAGCGTTGATTTCTCGATAAGCCCCTGCCACAATACTTTTTATGCTACCCGAAAAGGCAAAGGAAACGATCGCGCGTTATGGGATGCTGAAGAGGGAAGAAAAAGTCCTTGTCGCTGTCTCCGGTGGGGTAGACTCGGTCGTACTCCTGGAGGTCTTGTGTCTCCTTGAGCCGGAATTCTCACTTGAGCTCGTGATCGCTCACCTTGATCACGGGCTACGAGGGAAGGAGTCCAAGGAGGACGCCCGCTTTGTTGCTTCTTTAGGGAAAGCCAAAGGGGTTCCGGTAATCCGTGAGGAGATCGATGTAGCCAGGGTGAGCGAAGAGGAGCGGCTCAGCCTGGAGGAAGCAGGACACCGAGTGCGGCGGCACTTTCTTGAGGAGACATTACAACAAGTCGGCGCTACTCGAATCGCCCTAGGACACACGCGCAATGACCGGGCAGAGACGCTGTTGTTTAACCTGATCCGTGGGGCCGGGCCAACCGGCTTGGTCGGGATCCGACCGGTGAGCCTTCCCTACATCCGGCCACTGATCGACACCTCACGTGAGGAGATCCTCTCCTTTGCCCGCTTAAACGACCTGGCGTGGCGCGAGGATCGCACCAATCAGGATCTCACCTTCTCTCGCAATCGAATCCGACATCAAATCATCCCCCTTCTTGAACAGATGAACCCGCGCTTTCTCGATGCGCTTCACCGAACATCCGATCTTCTCCTCGAAGAACAGGCGGCACTCGAGACCCTCCTTGATCGACCGTGGGAGGAAGTTCGCGCCTTTGATGGCAAGGGAAAAGTCGTGTTCCACCGCTATCAGCTCGCCGAGTTCCCTAGTGGGCTTATGGGTCTTCTTCTGCGGCGGGGAATCGCTCACACGCGCGGTGACCTGCAGGGAATCGAAAAGGCACATATCGATGCCCTTCGCCGTCTTGTCTGCTCATCCCAATCTCATGGAGAGTTAGATCTTCCCGGACTCGCCGTACGGGTCCAGAATGACGAGCTCCTCTTAAGAACCCACAAACAAGCGAAAGCCTGCTCCTACGAGTTCCCGGTCAAGCTGGGTAAAACAGAATTTTCCTCCCTCGGGATCGCCATCGAACTGTCGATAAAAGAGAGGAATGGCTCACTTGAACCCCTGATGGAACATGGAAGGACGGTGGAGGTGGCCGACGCTGACCAAGTACACTTCCCGCTCTATCTGCGCAGTAGACGCCCTGGGGATCGATTCCGTCCCCTGGGGATGAATCAGGAAAAAAAGCTAAAGGACTTACTGAGCGATGAGCACATTCCCTTCTTTAAGAGGGATGCACTACCTCTGCTCTGTGACCAGGAGCGGATCATCTGGGTAGTTGGGGTACGACTCTCGGATGCGGTGCGCGTCACCGCACAGACAAGGAGAGTCCTAGTCATGGGCATGGAGGAGAGAACGTGATCACTCTGCTGGTCTTTGTCGGAACGATTCTAGTCCTTGTCGGAGTGCACGAGGGGGGGCACTTCCTGGCGGCGAAGCTCGCCGGTGTGTATGTGGAGGAGTTCGCCATTGGCTTTGGCCCCAAACTCTTTTCGTTTAGGAAGGGGGAAACTCGCTACTCGGTCCGCGCCATTCCATTTGGAGGGTATGTGCGCATGGCCGGGGAGGACCGCGAGGTGACCTCCTCTGAAATGAAGGCCGATCGGCTCCTGTACAACAAGCCGCCGCTTTCCCGCATACTGATCAGTCTAGCCGGGCCGACGGCTAATCTCTTTACTACCCTTCTTATCGCTGTTCTGGCGCTCTGGGCGTTTGGCACCCCAATCATACAGGTGGAGGATGTTATTCCGGGAATGCCTGCCTCTGCGGTGCTTAAGTCTGAGGACCGCGTGCTCGCAATCGAAGGCCACGCCATCTACAACTCCGAAACTCTAAGCCGACTTATCCAACAATCGGGTGGAGAGCCGATTGATATTCTTGTTGAGCGAAACGGCAAATTGAAGGAGTTCACGGTTAGACCACAATTTGATCCCATTGAAGAGCGTTACGTCATTGGCGCCTACTTCTGGCCCGTCATCCGCACAAACAAACTTGCGCTACTTGATCCCTCCTCCCCGTTTTCTCTTGCCGGACTTAAAGAGAACGACCGGATTGTGGCAGTGGACGGTGAAGCCACCCACACTGCGGTGGCGATCGTTGGGCGCGTGGATGAACTGCTTCCGACAGACTCGATCACCTTTACCGTCCTGCGTGAGGGCGGACAACTGGAGATTTCCCTATTAACGACAGGATTCGATTTGAACCAGAGCCTTGCTGGGATCGCCTTTGCCAATCTAGGAATCACATATCGCCGGCCGGGATTCGCTGCGGGGTTCGTGCTAGGAGCGGGACAATTCTCCGATTACGTTCACATGATAGTGGAGTGGGTGCATGCCATTCTCACCGGCCAAGTCACTGTCAGTGAAACGATCGCTGGACCTGTGGGGATCGCTCGCCTGCTAGGAGAGGGGATAAAGCAGGGACCAAACATCTTCTTGTGGTTGTTCTCCTACCTCAGCCTGAGCTTAGGGGTTCTCAACTTGATCCCATTTCCAGCGCTTGACGGGAGTCGGGCTGTCTTTGGATTGTACGAACTCGTCTTCAGAAGACGGATTTCACCGCGAACAGAGGGAATGATCCACGCCATCGGCGCCCTCATCATAATTGCGTTGATGCTACTTGTGACCTACAAGGACATCGTCAAGCTCTTTCAATGAGGCAGACACTCAAGGCGCTAATCCCTTCACCTCTCCCAAGAGGGCCCATTTTCTCACTGGTGGTCGCCTTGAGTCCGATGTAATCAGGTGGAAGCTCGATGATGGGAGAAAGCGCTTCTTTCATCGCAGGAAAGTAGGGGGCGAGTTTCGGCTCCTGGGCGATGATTACGCAATCGGCGTTAACGGGGTGGTAACCGGCGTTTGCCACAAGCTCGACCACCCTTTTTAGAAGTTCTAAGCTTGAGATCTCGCGGTAGCGCGGGTCGGAGTCGGGGAAGTGTACCCCGATATCGCCCAGTCCGGCTGCCCCAAGAAGGGCGTCGCACAAGGCGTGGGTGAGGACATCAGCATCCGAATGACCGAGAAGGCCCATGTCATACTGAATTTTCACCCCACCAAGGACGAGCGTTCGTCCCTCCTCCAGGCGGTGAAAGTCGATCCCTATGCCGATACGTGATTGAGTGATTGAATGATTGAATGATTGAACGATTGAACGATTGTTCGCGCCCGCAGCTTTTCCGTCTCTTTCTAATAAGTTATCGTTCATCCCCTAAATCTCCCAATTATTCAATCACTCAATTACTAAATTCTCCGATCTCCCGATCACTCAATTCATCAATCTCCCGATTTCTTGCGGGCTGTGCGTCTCGACACTACGAAGATCGCCAGGAGTTCCTTGGCTTCGTCTATCAAGCCACGCGCCCTTTCTTCGGGGACAATTCCCGACTCCACAAGAAGCTCCAACCAGAAAACCGTCTCGTCGGCCTCTTCGACAACTATGCCGAGTTTCGCTGCAAACTCCGCTTTGGATCTTGCACGGCACACGGCGCGGTAGTTGGCGGCAACGGATGTGCCCGATCGAAGCACCTGCCTGCCCATGATTTTTGCCTCTTCTGTCTTAGGCAATCTCCTGAACATCCGTATGATCCTTAGCGCGAAGGTCTTCGTCCTCGCCTGAAGCTCCTTCGCCTTTTCCAATGAATTGCCTTCCGTTCTTTCAATCACTCAATTCCCCGCTCTCCCGATCGCTCAATTCCTCAACCAGCATGCGTACCACGTGGCTGGCGAGGGAGAATGCGAAGCCCCGCCGGGTGAGGAAGGCGACTGTCCGTCTGGTTCGACGTGTTGGGTCGAGGCTCTGATACCGGGCGAGGCGGGTTTGGGCAAGCTTTAGTGCGATCTCCTTCTCTTTCTCCGGCGGGTAAAGATCTTCCATCACCTGCTCGCTCGTCTCCGTGGTAATCCCCTTCTCCGCAAGTTCCCGCTTGACCGCCCGACGAGAGAGGGGATGGTAAAGGAGACGATCCTCCACCCATAGTCGCGCAAACAGCGCGTCATCGAGGAGGCCGGCCGCTTCGGCCCGCCGCAGCGTCTCCTCGACCGCCTCCACGCTGAACCCCTGCGCTCGTAATCGCGATCTTGCCTCGGCCACACTGCGCGGGCGGTAGCGCAGGAGACGGACCAACACCTGCCAGGGATCACTCGGCGTTTTCAGCCTCCTCTATAGGTACTGAAGCGGGAGTAAGTCCAGCTTTGTCTCGGATGGCTCGCTCGAGCTCATCTGCCAGCTTGGGATCCTCTTCCAGGGCGCGGGCGCTGTTTCCGACCCCCTGACCAAGACGTGTATCACCGAGGGAGTACCAAGAGCCGCTACGCGTGATGACCCCGAGGGCCTCGCCGGTGTTTATGAGATCGCGAGAGCGAACGATCCCCTTTCCGTAGATTATATCAAAGCTCGCTTCCTTAAACGGCGGCGCGACCTTGTTCTTCACCACACGCACGTTTACCCGGGTTCCCACCTGCTCGGAGCCCTCTTCAATCCTCCCCGAGTTCCACATACTCAGCCGCACAGAGGCATAGAACTTCAGAGCGCGGCCACCCGAGGTAGTGGTTGAGGGACCAAAGCGAGTCCCACCGATCACCGATCGAAGCTGGTTGGTGAAGACGACAAGCGTCTTTGACTGCGAGATCGCCCCGGACAGCTTGCGCATTGCCTGACTCATCAACCGTGCCTGTAAGCCGACCTGCGAATCCCCCATCTGCCCCTCGATCTCAGCCATGGGGACAAGTGCGGCGACGGAGTCGATGACGATGATGTCGACCGCTCCACTGCGCGTCAGTTGCTCCGTGATCTCAAGCGCCTGCTCCCCCGAGTTTGGCTGAGAGAGCAGAAGGTGGTCAAGGTCGACCCCCAGGGCACGAGTATAGGTTGGATCGAGTGCGTGCTCCGCGTCGATGAACGCCGCGGTCCCGTCTCGCTTCTGCACCTCGGCGATCATGTGTAGGGCGAGTGTCGTCTTCCCACTCGCTTCCGACCCGAAGATCTCGACGGTCCTCCCGCGGGGAACCCCACCGACGCCGAGTGCGATATCGAGGGCAAGTGAGCCGGTGGAAATCGTCTCCACTTCCATCACCTGGGCGCCTTCCCCAAGCCACATGATCGCCCCTTCACCGTAGGCCTTTTTGATCTGTTTCAACGTGCTCTCAAGCACCTCTTGTTTGCCCATTCTTTGTGCCCCCTAAGTGATCTTTCTTCTATTCTAGATTCCTACCGTGATCAGGTCAACGCTTCATCCAAGAACGGAAAGGAGATAAATGAGGAAGAACCCGGAGAGGATGACGAGGATTGCCTCCTCCAACCGGAAGATTCGCTGCGGCAGGTGAAAAGGCCGCCGGGAGAGGAGCCTATAGAGGAGGAACCCACCACCTACCGCAAGCAGGCTCTTCACAAACGGGAGAACATAAAGGCTCAGGCTTAATTGAGCAGCAGGGACGAGCAGGCGAGCCAACGGGAGAAAGAGGACTATGGGAAGCCCCAAGATTACGAAGGCAAGTTTCACCGGCCACGTAGAGGAAGGACCGCGCTCGATGCGGAAAAGCGGGATCAGTTTAGCAAAGGAGGCAACAGTCCCGAGTGATATGAGAATGAGGACCGTCTGGATGACGGGCGACTGGACTCCGGCACTGAGTAGGCTCTTTCCGCAGAACCCGGCTAACGGCGGCACACCTATGATTCCCAGGGTACCAACAAGGAGAGCTACGCGTGCCGACACAGGAATCTTAGCCCTCCTGGCAATCAAGCCGGGGATGTCTCCTTCGCCGGCCGTTTGCACCGCTGCTCCAGCAGCCAGAAAGAGGAGCCCCTTGAACAGGCCATGGCCAACGATGTACTCAAGGCTGCCAGCGATCCCAATCTCTGAGCCGATCCCAATCCCAAGTGTGATATAGCCAATCTGAGAGAGGGTGTGAAAGGCGAGCATCCGTTTCAGGTCGTAGGTGAAGATCGCGTAGATGACCCCGAGAAGGCCGGTGAGTGCGCCGAGGACGAGGAGTGGAAGGGACAACGAAAAAGCCGACGTTAGCCGGAAAAGGACCACGACCCCCATCTTGATAACCAGGCCGGAGAGGAGTGCCGACACGGCCGGGGTGGCGCTTGAGTGCGCGGCAGGCAGCCATAGTGAGAAGATGAAGATCCCCGATTTCACCGCCACCCCGGTGACAAGCAGGGACGAGGCGAGAAGGACCCACGGTGTGCCCTGCTCCGCAGCGAGCCGCGCCGCCACCAACCCAAGATTAAGGGTTCCTGTGTGGTAGTAGATAATCGCTACTCCCAACAGGTAGATCCCCAATCCCAGCGAAGCGAGGAGGAGGTACTTGAGGCTTGCCCAGATCTGGTAAGGCTTTCTCTCGTAGCCAACGAGAAGAAAGCTCACCAGGGTGAGAAGCTCCAGGGTTACGTAAATGTTGAACAGGTCCCGCGCAAACACAAGGGTATAGACCGAGCCTAGGAGAAGGTGTAGCAGCATAAAGAAGTAAGGACGAAGACGCTCGTGCCACAAGTAGGCCACAACCGCCCCACCTAACAGGAGAACGAGGATGGTCAAGCCAAGGCTAAAGCGGTCAGCAGCAAGCTCAATCCCTATCCCCTTTTCCCACCCACCGAGCACGATGACGAGCGGCTTTCCCTGTGAGAGTCCCGCGGAGAGAAGCCCCACCAGCACGGCGTCGAAGACTAAGGAGAGGAGTATCAACTCGCGGGTCACGCGCCCCCAAGCAAGGCTGAGTGCGGCAAACCCGAAGTGGACAAGCGGAAGGAGTGCGACCATCATGGTATTCGTTCACCTTCGATCTCATGTTCGATCCGCTGCGAGTC
>JAUWYG010000027.1 GCA_030615945.1 Candidatus Bipolaricaulota bacterium
CAATTGCGGTAAACGGTGGGTATATGCCATCCTCACAGGCGGCCCTTTCCCGGGCCGGGAGCCATGAGCTAGTCACTCGCCTAATAGAAGAAGGGTGGGTGGGGAATATCATACTGATGAGTGAGGAAACGCGACTCAACGTCTTGGGGGATTTTCTTTACCTGCCCAAGGGGATCCCCTTGGCAGCCGCATTCAGTATCGGGGACCTCATCATAGCGTTGGGGCTTGTCTGGTTGATTATGTGGGGCATGGAATCCCATGTCTAGGGATCTCTCCTCGCTCCTTTGTCCTCGCTCGGTTGCTGTTGTGGGGGCGAGTCCGCGCCAGGGTTCGGTAGCGGGTGAGATCCTGCGTAACATCGTGCGCTGTGGGTACCGCGGGAAGATTTACCCGGTGAACCCGAAATACGACAGGGTTGAGGGGTTCCGTTGCTTTCACTCGGTCGACGCACTCCCTTGTAGGGCCGATCTGGCCGTGCTTGCTGTAAATAGAGATCTTGTGCTAGATGTGGTGCAGCGTTGCGGAAAGGCGGGGATCCATAACCTTGTTATCGTTACCGCTGGGTTCAAGGAGAGTGGAGAGGAGGGGAGTAGACGAGAAGCAAGGTTGAAGGAACTAGTGCAATGCTATCACTTAAATGTGGTTGGACCAAACTGCATGGGAATCATCAACAGTTCGCCGGAGGCGTCATTGAATGCCTCCTTCTCCCGCTGGTTTCCAACAAGCGGCGAGATTGCCTTCATCTCTCAGAGCGGCTCCCTGGGGGAAACGGTGCTCGAGTTCTTCGGGGATATGGGCCTGGGGGTCTCCCTGTTCATCAACCTGGGGAATCGTGCTGGTCTATCGGAGAACGATTTTCTCACCTGCTTGGCGGCGGACGATCGCATTCGGGTGATCTTCCTTTATCTAGAGAGCTTCGCCAATCCAGTGGAGTTCCGCCGCTTGGTGGAGGAGGTTGGACAAAAGAAGCCAATCGTCGTGTTGAAGGCCGGTCGGACCGAGGCGGGCGCAGCGGCGGTCGCCTCTCACACTGGCTCGTTGGCCAGTTCTGACGCGATTGTGGACGCCTTCTTGAACCAGTGTGGAGCGATCCGCGTCTCTTCAATTGAGGAGATGCTCACCGCTCTGCGAGCACTGGAGAGAGGGCATATCCCTCGGGGGCGCAGGACGGTGATCCTCACGAATGCAGGCGGCGCGGGGATCATTGCTGCTGATGCCTGTGAGCGGGCCGGGATTGAGGTGCTATCGCTCCCGGCTGCGGTTAAGGATAAGCTTGCTTCCTTCCTCCCGCCAGAGGCCGGGCTAGGAAACCCGATCGATATGATCGCCACCGCTGATTCCTCAGACTACGAGCAAGCTCTGCGTATAGCCCTCTCAGTTACCGACTCAGTTATCGTCATCTTTCGTCCCCCATTGGTCCTCCAGGAACCGACCGGGGCGGTGGCCGAGGGAATCCTGCGAGCAATTGCAGAGGCTCCGGATAAGCCGGTCATCGTTTGCACGCTAAGCCACGGCGCGGCTGCTGCTCGGTTTATCGAGCGGCTCGCGCGGGAGAAGATCCCTACCTACATCATGCCCGAAGCCGCGGTCGATGCTCTCAGCGTTCTTTGCCGGCTGGGGGAATTACGGAGTGAGAGGCGGTCGGTTGACATGGGTCCGAAACCTGATCGTGAGCGGGCACTGCGCCTTGTTGAGAAAGCGCGCAGTGAGGGACGTTGTGCTCTCTACTTCTACGAGGGCGCTGAGATCCTTTCTTCCTACGGGCTCCCTGTTTGTCCTTACACCTACGTCAAAGACGTTGAGGGAGCTGCACCCTTTCTCAAGGAGGTCGGGTTTCCGCTTGTGGCCAAAGTGGACTCCCCCGGGCTCTTCCATCGCTTCGAACGCGGCGCGGTGATCCCTGGAGTCGCCAATGGGGAGGACTTGCATCGCGCCATTGACCACTTGATAGGACTGATCGCCAGCGAGCGGTTGCACCGCGGAAGGATCCTCCTGCAGCCGGCTCTCTTTGGGAGGGAGCTAATCCTGGGGATGAAACGTGACTGCTCCTTCGGGCCGGTGATCATGTTTGGCGTCGGCGGGACGCTGGTGGAAGCGCTGAAGGACGTGTCCTTTGGAGTCGCTCCGGTGTCAGTCGACCAGGCGGAGCGAATGATCAGGTCGATCCGCGCCTTCCCTCTCCTTGAAGCCTTCCGTGGGCAGCCCCCGGTTGAGCTTGGTCCGCTGGCGGGTGCTCTGCACCGCTTAGGTCAATTGTGCCTTGATCTTCCGTCGATCGAGGAGGTAGATCTGAATCCGTTCATCGTGGGAAAACGCACAGCGGCGGTCGATATTCTAATTAAGTTAAAGGAGCAGTAAAAGGAGGGAAGAGGGGAGCCCGGTTTCCCTTGCCCATACCGAGTTGAACGGCAGCCTTCTGGATGAGAGCTACGCTACCAAGGAGGTAAAATAGCTTGCTTGAATCTCACCCGGTTGGGTTGTAAACCCAAGTTTGGCTGACACCTCGTCGCGGACTCGCCGTCTTTCGATCTTCATCTCACGGCTTAAAGCTCCCCTCTCTGTTGTTTGGTGGTGCCTGGCTTAGCCCTCATCAGAGGACCTAAGAATCATTATGAGCGCCTTTCGGCGCCCATCGTCAGCACGCTTGTCAGCCAAGGGTGAAGTATAACGAGCGTTCCCTCGCGTGTCAAGAGGAGGGTATTAAGCCAAGATTTGTAAGGGGGAAGCCGCAGTGATGATTACAGAAGGTCGATATCAGGGACCGATCCATCGGCCAATCGATAGAGGATCTCCCCTGCCTTCGGTACAAGTAGAACCCCGTCGTCTTGACGGTTGGCAAAGTGGTCGAGATCGACTTCGTTCGGGTTTAAGTAGCCCAGATTGATAGCCCGGCAGGTGGTCTCTGGAATTTGCGTGGAGAGAATCACTTCAATTCGGTCGTACTCCACTTTATTCCTATAGGTTCCGATCCCCCGAACATGACTTGAATGAGCGAGAATCGCGCCAGGAACATCCTTGAAGTGGTCCCACTGGCTGAGGAAGTAGTCCCGGGTGTGGTAACCAATTTCGCGGATGAGATCGCCGTGAGTAACTGAGATCTTGTGTAGGTTAGGAGCATAGATAATGACTCTACCTCCGTCTTCTACGACTGGCTCCAGCTTGTACATGCATTTCCCAGCAGTCCATAACTCCTGATACATGGCTGGGGCTGCGGCAAGCACCGTGTGAAATGGGTGCTTGACCCAAACGATATTAATCTTTGCTGATAGGTCAGCTGCCCTCTCCCAGGCTGCGATTGGATCTCCGACGTAGAGCCCGTGGACGGTGTGATGTAGCATCACCAGTGCGAAAAGGGTGGTGGGGATCTCTACGAAGGAAGCAGCACGGTTGATCATATCCCGCACTGGGGTCCGCTTTGTTCCGCTTACCTTCGGGTTCGTAATCAAGGCGCCGAGCCAATGTGAGTGGTGAACCATCGCTGGCCCGCTGATCCCCGGGAAGAAGTACTTATACCCGCCGGAGAAACCTACCACCTCATGAGGAAAGACAGGCCCAATGATGATGAGGTGATCATAGTCAAAGATCCGCCGATTGATCTTAACCCGAACTTGCTCGGAGAGGAGCCCGTGGGAGATTTCCTCTATCTCACTTGCAGGGATGGTGCCTATCCGCTGTAATTCCTCTGGCCGATCCCAGGTATGATTGAAGACCCTCACCTTGAAACGCGCCCGTTCCCCCTCTGTAGTACCAAGATGTGCATCAATCTCAGCCTCGCTCATCGGAGGATGAGTCCCGAGAGCGATCAACACGTCAAGACGTTTCACCTTTCCTAGTAGAGTGGAAGAGAGCGTGCGAAAGCAGAGGGGGATTGGCGCGGTGCGGGTTGAGTCGGGAATAATGACGAGGATCTTCTTTCTCTCTAGGTGCGCTTCCTCCAATCCCTGGCGGAAGATGAGGGCTAGTTCCTCATCGGTGAGCGGTTGCTCTTGGCTACCTTTTCCAAGGGTCATCCTTTCTCCCAATCTGTGTGGAACACGCCCTCTTCGTCGGTTCGCAGGTAAGTATGTGCTCCGAAAAAGTCACGCTGTGCCTGGAGAAGGTTCGCAGGAAGCCGTCCGGTTCGGTATCCGTCGAGGAAATCGAGGGCGGAATCCATTATTGGCACAGGGATTCCATGGTCGTGCGCCTTTGCAATCACCCAACGGAGGCCCACATGATGCTCCTTCAAGAAGGCCAGGAATGGCTCCAAGAGAAAGAGCATAGGGAGGTCCGACCGTTCTCTGAATGTCTGTCTAATGGGTACCAACAGTTTCGCTCGGATGATGCAGCCTGCCATCCAGACCCGTGCCACCTCGGAAGGTTCCAGGCCATAGCCTCGTTCCTTAGAAGCGTCCTGCAGTTGGCGGAACCCCTGGGCATACGCCGTTATCACAGTGAGACTCACCGCGGAGAAGAGTTCCTTAATGAACGTGTCTCGATCGACATCAACGAACCTAGGATCAGGCCCAGGGAGGGTATCTTCGGCCTGCATCCGCTCGCTCTTCAGGCTCGAGAGAAGCCGGGCGAAGACGGCCATAGCGATGGTCGGAGCGGGGGTCCCAATGTCCAGTGCAGATTGCGTGGACCACTTACCGGTTCCCTTTTGCTTGGCTGTGTCCAGGATGCGTTCTACCAATGGTTCACCAGTTTCGGTGTCTTGGTAACGCAGTATTTTTACTGTGATC
This sequence comes from Candidatus Bipolaricaulota bacterium, assembly GCA_030615945.1. GTDB lineage: Bacteria > Bipolaricaulota > Bipolaricaulia > UBA7950 > UBA9294 > UBA9294. Next base: position 4,725 of record JAUWYG010000027.1, read on the forward strand.
TCGAATAGGTAAGAGGAAAGCTCCCCGCGGTTCCACCCCCCGAAGACCTCAGCCATTTCCACTGGGCGCATATCCAACCCACGTTTCAGGAGATCGTAGGCTTCTGCGATCGTCTCCATGATGGCGTACTCAATCCCGTTGTGAACCATCTTGACGTAGTGACCAGCAGAGCTCGGACCCAAATAAGCGCAGCAGGGTCCCTCCGGTCCCTGGGCGACGATTCTTTCGAGAATTCCCTTCACAGCTTCATAGCCCTCCCTGTGTCCACCTGCCATGATGGAGGGTCCATGTAGTGCCCCGTATTCCCCGCCGGAGATTCCTACTCCAAGGTAGAGGATTCCTTGCTTTTCTGCCTCGGAGATACGGCGCTCCGTGTCATTAAAATGGGAGTTGCCCCCGTCCATCACGATGTCCCCTTTGTTGAGGAGGGGAAAGAGTTGATCGAGGACGGCGTCCGTTGGGGCTCCCGCCTTGACCATGAGCAGGATCTTGCGAGGGCGAGCCAACCTGTTCACAAAATCTCCGAGCGAATAGGTGGGGATGAGAGACTTGTCCCCTGCTTTCTGTGCGATGAACTCTCTTGTGCGTTGCGCAGTGCGGTTGTACACCGCAACCGTATGAGCTTTGCCCTCCACATTGAGCGCTAGGTTCTGGCCCATCACTGCAAGTCCAATGACGCCGAAATCGGCACGGTTCACGCTTTCACCTCCCACGGCGGTCGCTCGGGTAGGGCCCGATCGAACCGCGCGATGAGCGCTCGCTCATATTCCCCAGCATAACTCTCCGATAAGAACCGATCTAGGCTTTCCCGATAGAAGTGTTCCCAGGACGTCTCCTCCTCACCGGGGATGATGGGGTAGAAGAGGACTTCGTTTTCCTTGGCTGCTCGCAGGTCTCCAGGTGCATCGCCGAGCATGAGAACATGGCCCTTCTTGTAGTATTGGCTCGTTTGGCGGATGTGCTCTGCTTTCGTGCCCATCTCCTGACCGCAGATCAGCGAAGTGAAGGCACCGATATTGTGTTCGGCCCATTCCCGCTTCAGTGCCTCGATGGGAGTTGCTGATACGACGACCACATCGGATTTTCCTCGGAGTCGCTTCAAGCTATCGCGAACCTTTGGAAAGGGTGGAATCCCCTTGACGATCTCTCCCACCGCCCAGTTTACCTGCTCAGACCAGGCGAGGACGTGCTTGAGTTCATGCTGCGCTTCTTTTGTTTCTGCCTCTTTTATCGATCGCTTCAGCCCCTCGTTTGAAAGGAGGCTTCGGGAATCCTCAACCCAGGCGAAGTAGTGAGGAAACTGGGGGACATCAAAGCTGCGAGCCTGCACCTGCGGATGGGAGGGGAGGAGCTCCGTCAGGATCCGCTTGATTGTAACGTGGCGGTTTGCCCCACGTGTCTTAGAGTAAAGGTCTGCAAACTCCTTACACTCACGCGCGGCCTTGGCCACCGGCTGAAGGCCGAAGTAGGCGATCATCCACGGACAGAAGCACTCCCGCTGTTTGATTCCCATTGTGTCAAACACGCAGCCATCGGAATCGACGCATACGAGGAACTCCTTACTGGCGGAAAAACTCTTTAGAGTATCCGCTGGAGTGTCGCTCATGGCTGTCTCCTTTCTTTGCGATAGGCTTGTGGGATGAATGGTTTGCAAATTTTGTCAGCAAAAATCGGCTTCAGACGTGAAAACCGTTGCAGACCTCTCTTAAGTGGGACTCTTGGCCAATCCTCGCCGATAAGTGGGCGAACATAAGCGAGGAAATCGTCCGTGACATCGATTCTGTTTAGTGCGATCCACTCCTTTGGGAAGGACCGTTCCGAGTTTGCCATCTCCGCAAGGGAGGCCTTGTCGTAGGAGATAGTATAGGCTGGTCCTGGCTCACGGATGATCGTCGCCATGTAACCGGTCCCATCCGCGAGGGCGATCTTGACCGCTTGTTGCCCAACACGGTAAGCTTCTTCAAGATCCACAGTGGAAGCATAGATAATCGAGTTCCGCTGATCGGTGCCCGGGATTTGACCTCGGGCCACCCCTCGTGCTGGGAGTCCGCGGTTGTTCAAATAGTTCACAACGACTTGTGCGACCGGCATCTGGCTTGAGCTGAACCCGATGTGGCCAAATGCATCCTTCTTTGTCCCGAGGTTTCCGACATGAAGTCCTTCGCTCACAACAACGATCACCCGACCGGAACGCCTAAGCTCCTGCGTGACGTTCTCCGCCAGTTCAGGCAACCCGAGTCCTGCCTCAGGCAGGTAGATCTGCAGCGGCATCTCTCGTTCGGGATCGGCCAACCGCGCTGCAGCCGGGATGAATCCGATCCGTCGGCCCATTGCCTGGACCACCAACACGGGGTCGGATGGGGACGAACCACGGTTCTCCTCGTTTGAATTCTGGATCATGTAGGCCCAATAGCGCGCGGTTGAGCCGTAACCCGGGGTGTGGTCGATTAGCTTGCGTTCTTGATCACCGAGGTCGTTGTCGATCGTCTTTGGTACACCTACGCAGACTAGATCCAACCCGCGCTTCTGTGCGAGTTCACTCACTTTTTGCGCCGTATCCATCGAGTCGTTTCCACCGATATAGAAGAAGGTGCCGATCGCATGGCCACGGAATACCTCGATGATTCGCTCAAGATCCTCGATCTGCTCAGGGCTCACCTTGTAGCGGCAGGTTCCAATGGCACCTGCTGCTGGCGTGGTCCGCAGAAGCTGGAGCTCTTCATCATCCTGTGCGGAGAGGTCGAGTAGTTCCTCCTGGAGTACTCCCTCGATCCCATGGTGGGCGGCGTAGATTCGTCCAAACGACGTAGGATAGTCGCGGCAGGCCTCGAGTACTCCGAGGAGGGAGGCGTTGATCACCGCGGTCGGTCCGCCCGACTGTGCAACGACGACGTTCTTCATTGTTTCACCTAGACCCCGGAATAGGCGGAGAAACCACCATCAATCGGGACGACGATCCCATGTACGAAGCTAGAGAGAGGAGACACAAGCCAAAGGACCGTGCTTATGAGGTCTTGGGGCTCTCCGAACCGCCCCATTGGTGTATGGTCGAGGATCTGTTGGCCTCTTTGAGTTAGTGCCCCCTCTTCATTGTGGAGGAGATAGCGGTTTTGTGCCGTTAAGAAGAACCCAGGTGCGATCGCATTGACGCGGATTCTTGGGGAATAGTTCTGTGCAAGATGGACTGCGAGCCACTGTGTGAAGTTGGTCACTGCAGCCTTCGCCGCCGAATACGCTGGGATACGGGTAAGAGGGCGGATGGCGTTCATCGAGGCGATATTCAGGATTACGCCCTCTTTTCGCTTCGCCATGACCCTTCCAAAGACCTGGCTTGAAAGGAATGTGCCCATGAAGTTGAGCTCAAAGACGAACCGAACGCTCTCTTCATCAAGATCGAAGAACGATTGGTCCGGACTCGTTGTGGCATTGGGGTGATTTCCTCCCGCGCCGTTGATCAGGATATCTACCTGGGCAAATGTAGCGATGGCCTCCTTTGCTGCATGTTCAAGCTCCTTACGGGAGAGGACGCTCACCTTGAGGGCTAACCCCTCACCCCCTGCATTCTCAACTTGCTTCAACGTGTCTTTAGCTTTCTCATGATTGATGTCAAGGAGCACCACCTTGACCCCTTCCCGGGCTAGACCCTCCGCGATCGCTGTACAGAGCACTCCCCCCCCGCCGGTGACTACAGCAACCTTCCCTTTCAGTTCATCCACCATTTCTCACCTCCAATCCATCCAGGTGCCGACCCAGGTGCTGGGCCAGCCCCTCGTAATGCTCCTCTTCCCACTTGTCAAGCACAAGGCGCAGTTTATTCCCCAGATGGCTCCGCAACACCGATCCGAAGGCTACGTGCAGCACCTGCCGCCCATTGTGCTCCTCGATGATCTTCGGAAGCTCGTCATCGGATAGCCCTTCCAGCGATGGAATGAGGGAAGGATCGGCCGAAATATGATAACTCGCCCGATCTTTAGCAAATTGTTCCATCGAGAATTGTGCAATCTCACGGAACAGGACAGGAGCCCGATGGGCGGCGACTTCCAGGGCAACAAGGTAACTCGTACCGGCAGTCTTCACGTGCCACAACCCCCTGGTCTCTTTTGCCAGGAACGGATACAGGGTGAACTTGTCCGACCCAGAGTGAAGGCTCAGGCGGTACGAGCCCACTGCGCGGGCAATGGCGGCGTGCGCTCGAAGCTCCCTGCGGAACGCCTCGAGGTCGCCCCTCCAGTCCACTCCCTTCTCCATCGCTCCCACAAACCGCGGGGCAAGGCTCACGAAGTCCACTCCGCGCCGCCGCAGCTCGTGGGCCACAAATAGGTGTTCCAACGGGGTTGTGGGTGTTTCCGTCTCATCCACAGAGACCTCGTAGTCGAAGCCCTGCGGAAGGCGCACGGTCAGGGCGTGGTACAGCTTGTCGGCAAAATCGACGGCATTCCCGTATTTCACCGCCGCTCGAATGATCTCTTCTTCAGAGAAGGCTAAACTTCCAATCCCATCAATCTCAAATGTACGCCCCAGGTATTCCCGGCGAAAATCATCCGCCTCTGGGAGGAGGGCAAACTGCCTTTGGGCCTCCTGCAAGGACAAGCGTTCCGCAGCGACCACGTAATCCCCAGGATCACAGGTGAAGAACGTATACCCGAGATCTGCGGCATGCAGGGCGTCTCCAATCCGCTTGAGGTGATCGGCATCAGCGCCGAAACCGGCTTCGTACCCTTCCTGAAAGGCTCCGAATATGCCTTGGGCCAGCACCTCCTCGAAGGTACGGTCGGTGCGCGCATTCTCGCGGACCGACTGCTGGACCAATATCGGGAAGACCGCTGCGCTTGAAAGTGCACGGATATGCCCTGGCGTTGCCAGACCGAGACGGTCTCCAAACCCGAAGCTCGCTTCTTCCTCCAGAATTCGCTGGGGTGAAAGCCACGAGAACACGTGTTCGAGAGCAAATGCGTTCTCGACTGTCAGGGGGCAGAGCAATCCTCCTTCTGCCAAGGCTTCTCCAGAGAAACCCGAGAGGGGTTCGGAAAGGAATAAACGCCGCCCCTTCGATCCACGGACAAGAGCGAAGGTTGCCCCTTGAAGCTTGTGCACGGAGTGTTCATAAACGCTGTAGCGAGTTTCAAGAAGCTTTTTAAGTTCCATAAAGTCCTTCTTAGACCCACTCTGATCTGATCGCCTTTGCAGAAGCGAGGAGCGCCTCCGCATTCGGACGGGGGAAGGCCTCAATTACAAGGCCACCGGCATAGTTGATTGCATTGAGAGCGGTCCAAACCTCAGCGAATGGCAAGTGTCCAAAGCCTGGGACCCAGCGATTGGAATCGGCTAGATGGATGTGGAAGAGTCTTTCTCCTGCGGCTCGAAAAGCTTGCCCGATCTCCCTTTCTTCGATATTTGCATGGAAGGTATCAAGAAGAAGTCCCAGGTTTTCGGCTCCTGCACGATTCACAATCGACAGTGCCTCCACTGTTGTGTTCACTAGGCGGGACTCGTAACGGTTCAGCGGTTCGAGGGCAATCCTGACCTTTGTATCATAGGCAGCGCATTCGCGTAATGACTCGATTAGCAAATCCATATCGCCTTCTACACCACGTAGTGACCCCACTATCACCACAGCCTCAAAGGGCTTCGCAAAGTGCATGTGTGCCTTCATCCGCTCCACCGCCCGTAGACGGACGTCCTCCTCTGGGGAGGAGAGAGAAAGGCCCTCTTTCGCTGCAGCCTGGCCGGTGGTCAAAGAGAGGAGGCGGAGACCCTCCCTGCGAAGGGCCTTTGCTACGTCATCGTGATCAATCGGTTCAGGGTCGGTAATCGCAAGCTCTACACCCGCATAGCCCGCGTTCCTCACCTGCCCCAAAGCGTTTCGCCATTCGACAGGCGCGAATGGCGAAAACGGCGTTGGATCTTGAAGCGGAACGATCAACCCCAGTGGCCAATTTCCCACTCTAAAACCCCCTCCGCGGAAGGGCGTAGACCGGCTTCCATCCCGAAGACCCTGGTTCTTTCAGGTAAGGCTCCATCTCCTCCTTTGTACGGAGGGTGACCTCCTCCACTGGTGGAACCGTTCCGGGAGGAAACGTCTCTAGGATTTGATCGACGGTCAGGGTGAGATAGCGGAGGATCGCGGCGGTCGGTCTCTTCGCCTTCTTCGGATCGGCAAGGGAGGGCTTCCCAACCGCGCCGTGCGGGACAGCGGCAAGTTCGATCGCGATCTGGCCTTCCCCTTCGGACCAGCGATGTGGCCGCTGGTATGGGTCAACCGACGTATCGAAATGCCCTGCCGGAAGATAGCTCTTCCCATCTGCGTCGACAGCGTGATCCATATCGATCATCCCCTCAGGGAAGAGGAGGAGCCCGAGCGAGGTTTCCGCTTCGGCAGAGTGGATGAAGTCTGTCTCCCAACCTGTCCTCTCGCACGGGACGAAGAACTCACGCACACAGCGGTGCCAATCGAATATCTGGTAGATGCCCGGAAGTTGGTAACGGTACATGAACTCGTGCAGCGCCGATTCGAGCATCCACAGTTGCCCATGGTTGTTGACGATGAGCTGTTTGCGGAATCCATCGTTCCACAGCCCGAGCATCGTGTTGATCAGCGTCTCGCGCACGACCTCTTCGGGCATGATCACCGTTCCCGGCATCCCGACATGATGATAAGGATGTCCGCCGTAGTTAAGTGGTGAGAAGACGAGGTTGACCGGATTCCCTTTCTTATCCGTGTACCGCCTCACCCCTTCGATGAGCTGCGTGACCTGGAAAAGGTCGTGCCCTGAACAGGAATGGTCTCCGTGCCGCTCGGTAGAGGCCACCGGGATAATCACAATGTCGTTCTTGCGTCGGTTCTGTTCCACTTGTGCTCGTGGAGTGGTCTGAATATAGGATCCCGGCTTTCCTAGCTCAGGGGGGGAAGGAATACCATATTCGGCCAGGATCTTATCGATCTCTTCTTCGGAGGCGTCCCAGATCTTCTTCTTCAAACGTCCGACCTTGGAATCTTCAAATACCACCTGAGAAAGTTCCGTTGTAAGCCACTTTGCCATTTCCCCTCCTTACGGTTTGATGATGATCTTCCCATCCTGGCGTTTCGTGGCCTGTTCCAGGGCATCGAGTGCCTGGTCAAGAGGGAAGCGAGAGGTGATGATTTTGGAGTTGTCAATCAGCCCCGATCCCATCATCCGGATGACTGAGGGGAAGATCCCATGGCCGGAGTGGCCTTGTGCGCCGAACAGCTGCCCGCGGCGGATCTGGAAGCTCTCCAGGTACATCGGGACTCGCGATGCGGCTCGGCCTATCTGCGCTATCTTCCCGTTGATTGCCAGGGTCTTCTCCATTTCGGGGATTGTCTTGTCCGGTGCTCCGGCCGCCTCTACCGACAGGTCGGCCCCTGCGCCTTGGGTGAGGTCCATCACCACCTCGGAGGCAGTGACATCACTAGGGTCGTAGACGTAGTCAGCGCCTACTTTCTTCGCAAGCTTCCGCCGTACTTCGGAGATCTCAAATGCAATCACCTTGACCGCGCCAGCCGCCTTGGAGAGCTGAATCGCACCCAAACCGATCGGACCGGCTCCATAGACGACCACGTACGCCCCAGGGCGGAACCCCCCGGCGCGCTCGAACACTCCGTTGTACGCCACGCAGGTGGGCTCGGTAGTCGCTGCCACTTCCCAGGCCAATTCTTCGTTGGCGTAGCGCTCGAAGACGGTGTCCACGCTCCAGCAGAGCTTCGCCGGGACCACGATGTATTCGGCTATGGCCCCGTCGATGGTGAACCCGATCTCCTCAAGGTTCTCACAGTGGTTGGGGAACCCATCCCGACAAGGCCGACAGTGCCCACACCAGACCATCTCCTCTACGGTTACACGGTCACCCACCTTGAACCGTTCGTCTTCTGGTCCAGGGCCGATCTCCACGATCTCCCCAGAGAACTCGTGACCGATGATCGCCGGAAACTTGGTCAACCCGGGATACAGGATGTAATCGTCCTCATCGTGCTCGTAGAAGTGAATATCCGACCCACAGATTCCGCAGGCACGAATCCGCACAAGGACCTCGCCCGGTCCTGGCTTAGGTTGTTCCACTTCTCTGATCTCAAGCTTTGGATGGCGCCAGACGTTGAACCCTTCCACCGCCTTGCCCGTCCTTTCCTCAAACTCCGAGACCTGATAAGTTGACCTTGGCTCCCACTGAGCCGAGAGTACTAGACCCTTCATTCTTCCTCCTTTTGCAAGCGTTTGTATCAAGCGGCAACATTATACTGTGGGCTTTCTTCTTACTCATACCTTAGGAAGAGAGTTCAGGAACGATCTCCTCTAGCTTCACCGGCCGTCCCTCTTCGTAGGAGCGTTGGGCCGCGTAGCCCATTACTACTGACACCTTGCCGTCAATCCCAGTAACCGGTGGCTCCCTACCTTCTTGAAGACACCCGATGAACTCCTGCATTTCAGCTATGTACGAGTCGGTGTACCGCTCTACGAAGAAGTGAAGCAGAGGGGGAGTGTGATTTCCCTGCGTATCGCTTAGGACCGTGGTGTCGGGTTTCGGGTTAGAGACAACGATCGTCCCCTTCTCCCCAAACACCTCTGCGCGTTGATCGTAGCCATAGGCAGCGCGACGAGAGTTGTCGATCACGCCCATAGCTCCACCGCGGAAGCGCAACGTGACAGCGGCAGTATCAATGTCCCCAAGCTCGCCGATCCGCGAATCCACCAGAACAGCCCCAACGGCATAGACCTCCTCGACCTCATCGCCCATCATGAAGCGTGCCATGTCGAAGTCGTGGATCGTCATGTCCAAGAAGATGCCCCCTGACACTTTGATATAGTCAAGCGGTGGGGGTTCCGGATCGCGGCTGGTGATTCGGAGCACATGAGGCTTGCCGATCGCCCCTTGCGTAACGAGCTCTTGAGCCCGGCGAAAATTGGGGTCGAATCGCCGGTTGAATCCCACTTGAAGGAGCACCTCAGCTTTCTTGACTGTTTCAAGTGCCCGGTCGATAGCCTCAAGATCTAACGCGATCGGCTTTTCGCAGAAGATGTGCTTTCCAGCCTCGGCCGCCTGCTCGATGAGCGAAGCGTGGGTATCGGTGCTTGAGCAGATAAGTATCGCCTCAACGTTTCGATCTTCGAAAATGGGGGTGGGGTTCTCGAAGGTCTTGGGAACTCCCAGATCACGTGCACATTCCTCCGCAGCTTGTGGGGCCACATCGGCAATGGCCTCCACGGTGGCTTCGGGGATGCAGCGGCTTAGGTTTTCCGCGTGCAACCGGCCGATCCGTCCTGCGCCGATGATCCCGATCCTTATCTTTTCCACGCTCTCTCCCTCCTTATTTTCTTATATGAACTGAGAGCCTGTGGATGGTTCAAACAGGCCAACCTGAGACTTGCAGAACCTCCTTTGCCCGATGGTACGCATCTCGCGCGACCGCGGCGGGATCCCGCTCTTTACACCCGGGGTGGCAAACCTTGTTAGAATAGTGATGGATAAGCATGGTTCAGAATACAAACTTAGTAGCTGTCCCGCACTCCAAATCCGCGCATCAT